>JAUIHB010000206.1 GCA_030432465.1 Gammaproteobacteria bacterium | reverse complement strand
TCCGAGTTTTGGTATGGCTGTCATTGGACGGTTTCTGGAGTCTCAAGGTTTTCGTGTTGGCATTATTGCTCAGCCTGACTGCAACGATCCCGAAGCACTGAAAGTTTTAGGTGAACCTAATTTATTTTTTGGGATCACTGCCGGTAATATGGATTCAATGATTAATCGCTATACTGCGGATAAACGTATTCGCAGCGATGACGCCTACACGCCCCATGCTGCTCCGGGAAAGCGCCCCGATAGAGCCGTTATCGTATATACCCAAAAATGTCGTGAAGCTTATCCTCATGTGGCAACTGTTATTGGTGGCATTGAAGCCAGTTTGCGCCGTATTGCACAATATGATTATTGGAGTGATGAGTTGCGTCGTTCCGTTTTGATCGATTCCGCTGCCGATATATTGTTATATGGTAACGCTGAAAGAGCAATGGCGGAAATAGCGCATCAGATTTCTTTAGGGCGAAGCATCAAAGAATTAACGGATATTCCCGGAACAGCAATCGTCCGAGATAGTATTCCTGATGGCTGGACCGAAGTTGACTCCACGAGGATTGATTGGCCGGGCAACTTAGCTCAAATGCCAAACCCATTTGAAGAGAATCCTTACGAATATAAAGATCCACAATCACAATCTTGCCAAAGCAAGCAGAAAGAAGTGAAAGATCCTTCGGCAGTACCTATCAGAGTCGTGCCTATGCCGTTAGTTGGGAAAGCGGGGCTTGTTAATGAAACTACTGTCATTAGAATTCCATCATTTGAAAAGATTAAAAATGATTCTGCACTGTATGCCCACGCTTCTCGGATTTTACATTTAGAGTCAAATCCTCACAATGCGAGAACCTTAGTCCAAAAACACGATACTAAAGAAGTTTGGATTAATACACCACCAATTCCTTTAGAAACCAATGAAATAGACGGAGTGTTTGATCTGGAGTACGAGAGAGTACCGCACCCATCTTATGGTGATGCCAAAATACCGGCTTATGAAATGATTCGTTTCTCGGTTAATATTATGCGTGGTTGCTTTGGTGGCTGTACTTTTTGCTCTATTACAGAACATGAAGGTCGGGTTATTCAAAGCCGCTCGCAAGAATCTGTGTTAAATGAAATTGAGCAGATGCGAGATAAAGTTCCTGGATTTACTGGAACGGTGTCTGACTTAGGCGGTCCTACAGCAAATATGTATCACTTAAATTGTAAAGATGATGATATTCAGAGAAATTGCCGAAAGCTTTCCTGTGTTTATCCGACTATTTGTAAAAATTTAGTGACTGATCATTCGCAAACAACCCAACTGTATCAGAAAGCAAGAGCTATTCCTGGTGTTAAACGTGTCGCGATAGCTTCTGGGCTGCGTTATGATTTAGCGGTAGAAGATCCTGAATATGTTAAAGAATTAGTCACTCATCATGTAGGAGGCTATTTGAAAATAGCCCCTGAACATAGTGAAAAAAATACACTTGAGAAAATGATGAAACCAGGAATGGAGGCTTATGAAAGTTTTAAACGAATGTTCGAAAAATTTTCTAAAGAAGCAGGTAAAGAGCAATACTTAATTCCTTATTTTATTGCTGCACATCCGGGTTGTGATGATAATGACATGTTGAACTTGGCTTTGTGGCTAAAGAAAAATGATTTTCGTCTGGATCAGGTACAAAATTTTTATCCATCACCAATGTCATTAGCTACGGCTATGTATCACTCTGAAAAAAATCCTCTTAAAAAAGTCACTTATAAGAGCGAAAAGGTACTTACAGAAAAAGATTTGGATCGACGTCGTCGCCACAAAGCGTTATTACGCTATCACGATGAAAGCAACTGGCCAACCATTCGTAAATTATTGCGTGAAATGAATCGAGCAGAACTTATTGGGGAAGGTCCTAATCAGTTGATTCCTGAAGAGCAGATAAATGTTCGTGGTAGAGGTAAATATAAAACGGCTTCAAATGGTGGACGTAAACGTCCAACCAACTCAAAGTTGGTAGCCGCTAAAAGTTCAAATAAAACAGCAAGGCGTAGAGTCAAAATAAGGTAAACCTAAAGTAAGATAAATTTAAAGTAAGAGCACATTTTATTTGTAAGTGTTCTTACTCAGTATATAGTTCAACACAGCCAATAAATATCAGAAGACACTTATGAATGAAATAACCATCATAGCGCCAGATGACTGGCATCTACATTTTCGCGACGGCGATTTACTAAAAGAAACGGTACCAGCTACAGCTCGTTGCTTTAAGCGAGCGATAGTAATGCCAAACTTAGTACCGCCTGTAATTAATGCTTCTATGGCTGAAGAATACAAACAACGAATTTTGCAAGTATTGCCTGTTAATAGCTCGTTTGAACCATTAATGACTATTTATTTGACGAATCAAACAACTTCACAGGATATTATTCAAGCTAAACAATCGGGAGTGACCGCTGCAAAGTTATACCCAGCTGGTGCGACCACTAATTCTGATGCAGCGGTTAGTCAACTGGATGCACTTTACCCCGTATTTGAAACGATGAGCGAGCAAGAAATGCCCTTATTGATCCATGGGGAAGTTACGGAACAACACATTGATATTTTTGATCGTGAAAAAATATTCATTGATCAAAAGCTTTCAAAAATTGTTGAAAATTTTCCACAACTTAAGATTGTTTTTGAGCATATAACAACGAAAGAAGCAGCTGACTTTGTTTTACAAGCATCTGACCGTGTTGCGGCAACAATAACTCCCCAACATCTTATGCTAAATCGAAATGATTTATTAGTGGGAGGAATTCGCCCACATAATTTTTGTTTACCTGTATTAAAACGCAACATTCATCAAGAGGCATTGCGTCAAGCGGTTATTGCAGGAACAAATAAATTCTTTCTAGGAACAGATAGTGCACCGCATGAAAAACACAAGAAAGAATCGAGTTGTGGTTGTGCTGGTTGTTATAGTGCATGGAGTGCGATAGAACTTTATGCTCAAGTGTTTGAGGAGCTTAATGCGCTAGATAAACTCGAAGCTTTTGCCAGTACTAATGGCCCTGATTTTTATCAACTACCGAGAAATAAATCAACGATTACGTTGATTAAACAAGACTGGATTATTCCAAGTGACATCAAGCTACCAAATGGCGAGTTTATAGTTCCATTTTTTGCTGGCGAAACGGTAAAGTGGCAATTAAAAAACAAGTAATCAACAAGAGAAAAATAATTAAAGCACATAAAAATATTAGGTTAGTGCTATTTTAATTTTGTGTTGTTTAAAATAGGATTAGGCTCCCAATGATAAACGCAATTTCTACCATTTGATTTTGCTGCATATAGAGCTTCGTCAACGCGCGAATACAACGCTTCAGGAGTAATATCCTGAGCGTCGGTGGTAACAATACCGATATTAGAAACAAAATTAGCATGTGATAACGATTCTACAATTCGATTTGCGACCGTATCCGCTAAGTTTCGATTTGCACGAGTTAAAAACAGCATGTATTCGTCACCACCAATTCGTGCAAAAACATCGCTGTCTCTTAGTATTTGACGGCCTACGTCAGCAACTTTTTTTAGCACACGGTCACCTATTTGATGTCCGAATTCGTCATTGATAGGTTTCAGGTTGTCTACATCAATTAGCATTAAGCTATGATATTTTTGCTTTGAAAATTTATTTGCCAGAACACTTTCAATGGTTGTGAAAATATATCGTCGATTTGTTAGTCCTGTTAAGTCATCAGTGATGGCCAGAGACTTCAGTTTTTTGGCCATTTTAAATTGCCACCAGGTAAAACCAAAACCGATTAAAACGAGTAGTATTGTTACATATAACCAAAGTCGCTGTATTTCAATTTTTTTTGTTTGGTTTTTTAATTCAAGCTGTTGTAATTGAGACTGATTTTCTAACGCAATAAGCTCTCGTTTTTCTCTTTCTGTTTGCAGAGTAACCAATAACTTTTCAACTCTTTCCGAAAGATTTTTTTGTTGGGATTTGATATAAGCTTGGTAATAGGCGTCAATTAATAAAAATGCCTTTTGATGATTTCCTTTCAACTGTTCAATCTCAGCTGAGATCTTAAGTACCTCAACTTCCCAAGTTGTACCTTTTAATATAGGCATTTTTTTATAAATAGCTTTAGCTTTGTTCAGAGAGCTTTCTGCGGCATTAAACTCACCAGATTTTGCTTGGCAAATAGCGAGTTGTTTATATAGTTCCGCATTGTAATCAATATACTCTTCAATTAATAAAGCCTGACGAATGCTGGGTAATGCTTGTTCGCAGTCACCAGCTTCTGCACTGGTCATACCCACTCCATAGTGATAAAAAAACTGAATATATTGGTTATCAAGCTTTGGCAGAGCATTTAAATATTTATTATACCAAATAATAGCTTGTTCTGAATTGTTGGAGTAGCGGTAAGTCGTGGCGATCCCATAAATACTTTCTCCAATATAATAGGGATATTCTAACTGAGTATAAAGTTCATAAGCTTTATTATAGTGTTTGATACTTTCTTGATACTTTTGCATATAGCCGTACAGCACACCATAAGTTTCTTCAACAAAACCAATTAAAAAAACTTGTTCCAATTCTTTCGCCATTAAATAAGCTTCTTGGAGCTCTAGCAGAGCTATTTCAAATTGTTCCGCTAAACTTCGAGTATAAGCGAGTTCGACTAGACCATATATAGCTGTGTAGGTATGTTGATTTTCGTTAGCTATATCGATGCCTTTCTGTAAAGAGAGCATAGCAGCTTTGTATGCTCCACCTTTTTGGTTACGGATCCCATCAAGAATCCAGATTTTGGCGATATCAATACTAGAAAACTGAGAAGGGGAATGCTTTTTGATTAATGAAAGCCCTTGATCAACACTTTTTTTAAACTCATCAAAATGATAAAGGTAATTTTCAGATTCGGCTTTTATCACAAACCATTTTAAATACTTCTCAGGCGAGCTTTTTAAATGCTCAATGGGTAATTTTAAAAGTTGCGTTTTAACAGCTTGAGGATCTTTGATAACCGTCTGGCTTAATAAATTGAGTTCTTTACTTAGTTTGCTACTCTCTGTGAAAGTATTGTTATTGGTTACAATATTATTATTATTTGCTACAGCTTGGACTGTATATAAAAAAGATAATATAAAAAGAGTGATACGAACAACAGACACCAGCTTCTACTTCCTGCAATAAATTGTTTTTATAATAAAGGGTTAACTGCCTTGTAATAAACACTGTCGACAATTAGCAATACACAATTAAGTGTAAGCGGTTCTTTTTCAAATTGATATTTTTTGATTATTTAGTGTGAGTTTTTATTGTAGCTAGAAGCTTTATTATCAACACATATTCATATGACGAACCAATCTCTAGTGGAGATTGGTATGAGCGTATAGGAAAACTGCCTAAAAAACAATCACAAGTTATTGACGCTTATCGAACAAGGTGTCAATTATTTATTTGTTCATCGATTAATGTAAAATTTTATATCGTTAGAATTTATTTTTAATAACTCATTATGCTTAAGTTATATCGAATTGCAATATGGACTATTTCCTACACTGGTTTCAGCTTAGTTGAATTGATTTTAGTTAACATAGTCTATAAAATCTCGCGCAGTCAAATGAGTTAGTTCAATTGATTTAATTTTTAACGTTCCAAGATAAGCTGTACTTTAGTCAAGTAGAGTTAAACCAAATAATTCAGGGAAGAGCCATGAACGAATCTCAAACTACTAAATCATTTGTAAAAACTGCTAGTTATAAAGTTGAAGATATTAGTGTTGAAGAATTTTTACTTGCTTTGGCAGATTGTAATAAAGATAATCCAACAGAAAGAGCTTACCTTAGTGCCATTGAAGAGAAAATCGAGCGTTTAAATGGCTAATGAGCGAGTTTATATTGCTCACCCCCATTGAATCCTATTAAAGCTTCCGTCATTATCTAATAAAGCTCTACTACGTTGCTTTTAGTGTCACAAATTTTAATTCATCCTAAGTTTTTATACTTAAAATAAGATACTTTTAGTATAAAAACAAATTCCTTAATGATGTTGTAAATTAAATACGTTAACGTGTCAGTTATCACATTCTCTCATGCCTAAGTTGCATAAAGGGAGTGCTTTACATTATAGTGATTAAAATGAGCTGATAGATATTTGTTTAATAAAATTATTGATACACTATTAAAGACATACGAATAATAATGTTAGATAAGCAATCCTCGAGCGAGGAAAATGCGCAATTATTAGCGTACTTGAATACTCGAAAGCAATCCATTGTGATATGCGATGGCTTGAGTGATGAAGATCTTCAAGCCCAGTCAATGCCTGATGCATCTCCTTTAAAGTGGCACCTGGCCCATACAACTTGGGCATTTGAAACTTTTATACTCAAACCTTATGTTAAGAATTATAATGTTTTTGATTCGCATTATGAGTTTCTGTTTAATTCTTATTATAACGCTGTTGGAGAGCAGTTTTCACGAGCTCAGCGTGGATTATTAACGCGACCGTCAATTTCAGACATCTTGAAATATCGTCAACATGTCGATGTTGCTATGTTAGAGTTTCTTCGAGAAAGGAGTGTGCAGGTAGATAAGAATTTACACTACTTAATCATGCTCACTATTAATCATGAACAACAACATCAAGAATTAATGTTAACTGATATCAAGCACTTGTTAAGTATTAATCCTTTATCTCCTGCCTATTGTAAATCAACGGAAGTATCACCATTATCTAAAGTTTGTGGAAAGCTTGTAGAGTGTGAGACTCAAGAGAATATTGCTTTTAAAGAAGGACTTTATCCTATTGGTCATCAGAGCGAATTATTTTGTTTTGATAATGAGACTCCTCAACATAATTATTATTTATCTGCATTTTCTATTGATACCGGTTTAGTTAGTAATCAACATTACCTTAAATTTATTGAAGATGGGGGATATCACAAGTCCGAATACTGGCTCTCAGAAGCTTGGTATCAGATAAAGCAACAGAATATTCAGCATCCCCATTATTGGTGCAAGCGAAAAGATAACTGGTATCAGTTTAGTTTACTTGGATTACAGCAACTACGTTTGCAACAGCCGGTTCAGCACATTAGCTATTTTGAAGCCAGTGCTTTTGCCGCTTGGGCTGATAAACGTTTACCTACAGAGTATGAATGG
>JAUIHB010000205.1 GCA_030432465.1 Gammaproteobacteria bacterium | reverse complement strand
CGCCAGACAATTCACCATTACTAAACTCTCCTACATCAAAACCAACGCTTAGGCTATTTTTTAGATAATCTCCATAGCTTACGCTAGGCAAATCGACAGGTTCACCGGTCGGTTGGAGAGTTCGCGCGATTTGAGAAGCTTGAACCCAGCCTATATGACTGTTTCTGGATTTTATTTCATACCAGTCTGGTCTTCGAGTCAGTACTTCGATGTATTCACCTTGTTCAACGGTATAAATCACAGGATACCCAATCCCAGGGCCTGTGTGTATCTCTAAATAAGGATCGATTACCTCCAAACTGACAGTCGCTTCTTTGCCTGATGTGGTATTGGCAGAAAAGCAAAACAGTAATATTGCCAGCCAGATTATATTTTTCATCTTGTTTACCTTTTAATCTGTGTCACTGCTTAAGGAAAAGATTAATTTTAAGTAAAATCAATCAAAATAAACGTTTTAATCAAAATAAAATATTCAGGCCTAAAGACCATTCAATATTGTGGGTTCGTTTTGTATCATTAAGAAAGTCGCGTTCAAAAATGTGGTCTTTCAGTGATAAATCCCACGTGAGCCAATCAGTCATTACTGTTTTATATGAAGTGCCTATAATAATTCCAGTTTCTGAATTTCCAGCAAATTCAATGCTACTAAAACCTGCATGTAAATAGATGTTGGAGTTATATTTGTTACTTTTACCGCGAAATGAGCGGCCGTGAAACAAACGATAACCACCTGTTAAAGATGAATACTGAAAGGTTTCGTCACTATCACTGAGAAAATCGCCATCTACCACATCTTCAAATGTTGCTCTACCCACATCGGAAGTTGCTGTTTGTAAACTCACGATAAAATCATCATTGATATGGTAAGTGAAGCTAATGCCATAAACGGGGTTACTGTCGAAATCTTCCACGGCTAACATGCCAACAAATCCACCTACCTCAAATTGCTCGGTGTCAATTGCTGCAGCTTCTGCAGCTTTTATGTTTTGATTAGGTTCGATAATTTTTACTGCTTTCGATGAAGTTTCTGCTGCTTGTAGGTAAATAGGACTGATTAATACAGTGCCAACTACAGCAAGCTTGATTATTTTATCGATTTGAATAGACATAAATATCCCGCCTAATGTCTGAATGATGATAGAAGTTACGATAACGTTGAACTGTTTTTTAAATTATTTTTCTGAAATGAAAGTATTGAGTAATGAGATTCTTTACTGGAGTTTCATTCCTTTTCGAACAATTTTAGAGTTGCACGCTGACAGTTGATTGTAACTAAAGTTGCAGTTAAATCTAACTCGTACGATGAGTTCTTGTGATTTGAGTCTAATTTTTGAAAGGTAATGGGCTAAAAATGTGACGGAGTTTGATGTTTTAATAGAATCCCATACAGATAAAAATTTGATTTTTGTATAGTTCTCGTCTAGCTGTCAATTTTGATTATTGTCAGCGGTCGCTGTAATGCGAATTTTTCGCAATGAGATTGATTTCTGAAGGGAACTCTCCTTGCGAGGTTTCAATATCTTTACACTTGGATGGTAAAAATATGAGAAAGTTCATCGCAAAAGTAATAACAGTCTTTATTTTTAGTTGTGTCTGTTTAGCCAACGCAGCCGAAAAAAGCAATAATCCAACCCAAGGTGCATCTCAGACTGAAAAGCAGGTAGGTTCACAAAGAGCAAATAATCAATCCGAACAAGAAGCATTGGCTACTTTGCGAGAAGTTTCTGCTGGTTTGCAGTCATTGAAAAAAGATGTTGTCTCATTAAATAAAGAGCTTCGTCTTACTGAAGAAAAAATATTATTTCCCTCTAGTACTAAATTCACAGTATTTGTTTCTCTAACAACAGGGCAGTTTTTTAAGCTCGAAAGCATTAAGTTGAAGCTTGATGGCCAGCTCGTTTCTTCTCATGTTTATTCAGATGTCCAGCGTAATGCAATGGCCAGAGGTGGGATACAGAAACTCTATTTAACCAATTTAAGTCCAGGAAAACATAATGTAACAGCATTTTTTACTGGAATTGGTATGAATGGTCGAGCACACAAACTCGCTCAAACACTTGACTTTGAAAAGGGCTCTGCGGGCGAGTATTTGGAAATCGCAATTGGTGATAACGGTGATACACAAGAACCCGTTTTTGAATTTAAACGGTGGTAACCATAAATGTGTAATCGCCTTTTATTTATTGCATCGAAAACATCTAACAGGGGTTATCTGTGTGTTGTAATGTTTTTTGCATTATTGGTTTCTGTCCAAGTTGGCGCTAATACACTTGAGCAAAACCCTCACTCGAAAGAAGATTTAGAATGGGGAGTTGTACTTTTTGACTACTATCAAAAAGATTACTTCTCTGCTTTAGTTGAATATGAGTACGCGAATGAAATAGATAACGAAATTGCTAAAAGTGTTTCGGGTAAACTATTACAGGGCGGAATGATGTTGTCTTATGGTCTTGCCGATGAATCTCAAGGGATCTTTCGACAGGTCTTACAACAAGGTGCAACCCAAGATGTGCAAAACCGTGCTTGGTATTATTTAGCCAATTTGTTTTATCATAAATCAGAACCAGAAAAAGCCTTCCAGACATTACAACAAATAAAGGGCGCAATACCTGATGATTTGCACCCTGAATATCACTACTTAGCAACTTTAGTGAATAACTCAGCAGCCCATCTGGATGTTGCCGAAAGTGTTTTAAAAAGCTTGCCAAATACACACCCTCATTTTCCTTATATAGTTTTTAATTTAGCAATTAAACATTTGCGACAGGGAAATATTAGTGATGCTGTTGCAAAATTAAATCAAGTTATTGAGTTTGGTGTGCTCAATGATGAGCTTGCAACTTTGGCTGATAGAGCAAAGCATGGCTTGGCTCAAATCTCTTTACAACAAGGAGATAATTTAGCTGCTTGGAATTATTTAACAGCAGTTAGAACAAATGGATTATATTCTAACAGAGCTTTGTTAACCTATGCTTGGACTGCGGTTAAGTTTAAGCAGTTTAATGATGCAGTGGCTGCACTTGAAATATTAAATGAAAGATCAATTGCTATACCTGAAGTACAAGAAGCTAAAGTCTTATTAGCGCATTTATATGAACAAGAAGGTTCATCGCGTAAAGCACTGAAAGCCAACCTTTTAGCTATTAATGCTTTTGAGCAAGGTATTGCTCAAGTTGCACAAGCTAGAACGATCATTGCAAAACAAAACGTACCTAAAGAGTTTATTCAAAATTTAGATATTATTATTGATGACAGTGATTGGTTTGGTGCTCAGCCTTCCGTTGACTATCAAAAACTCACACCTTTTTTAATCGATTTAATGTCGAGCAAAGTTTTGAATGAAACATTAAAAGAGCTTTCTGACTTATATGCTATTCAGCGAAATTTAACTTTTTGGCAACGACAAATAAAAGAACATAAACTGATCATTGAACATGCACAGAGCATTGATTTTAGTCAGCAGGACAAAGGTATATTACAAAAAAGTGAGATGCTTAAACAATCACTGGCAGAGAAAAAAGCTGAATTAAAGTTACACGCTTTAACTTTAACTCAGGAGCAACAAACTCGTTTTCGCTCGTTGATTGAAAATACTGAAAAAGCTCTAGCTTTGCTGAGTAGTAAAGTTGAGCGATTACAAGCTGTTGAACGACCTTATCAACAACCTGAAATTTACGCGATAGAAGTTAATCAGCAAAAAGTAGAAATAGCAGAAAAGCTGACAAAAACTAATCACTACATTGGTGTTTTAGAGCCAGTTGTCAGAAGTTTAGTGAATGCTGAGTTAGATAAACATGAAGAACGTATGCGGTATTACTGGGCACAATCCCGATTGGCAAAAGCTCGTCTTTATGACACTACTTTAATGAATTTGGATAAAGTAAAGAAAAACAGGCAGGCAAAAGAAAAAACTGAGAATTCGGGCTTACAAAAAAATAGCTCAGACAAAGGTAGTGAGTCATGAAGGTAAGTGTTTTTTATAAAATAGTTTTTAGTGGTCTTATTGTCAGCGGTATAGCTGCATGCTCTAGTTCTAATCAAAAAACGCTTGGAGATTTAAAGTACCAGCCTAAAGAGAAGCAGGAAGTTGCTGTTGAGGAGTTAACTCACAAAGAAGTTCGTGAAGAATATCAAGAGTTATTAAGTTTATTTAAAGATGACGAACTTAAAGAACAAATTGAAAGACGAATTGCTGATGTTTATATGATTGAAGGTGGAGATGCGCAGCTTAAAGCTGAACCACAAAAGAGTTATTACACTGAAGCAATCAAAAACTATCAGAGCATATTAGAAAAATATCCGAACTCTCCAGATAATGCGGATGTACTTTATCAATTAGCTCGTGCTTATGATATGGAAGGCAATTCAGAACAAGCAATGAAAATGCTGACTCAGTTGACACAATATCATCCTGATTATGAAAATAATGGTGAAGCACATTTTCGTATGGGAGATATTTATTTTTCTCGTAAAGAGTATAGAAACGCAGAAAGAGAGTTTAAGATTGTTGGGCTGTATCAAGATCCCAAGCTGCAACTTTATGCGCGTTACATGCTGGGTTGGGCAAATTATAAGCAGCTGGATTATGCTGAGGCTTTAGATGCTTTTGCTGATGTATTAAACCAATTAATTGTTAAGTCTCGGTCAAGTGAGGCTTTGTCAAAGACTGAAAAACCATTAATTCAAGATACCATTCATTCAATGAGTTTGGCGTTATCTAAATTTGGTGGAGCCGAGACTATTGATAAAATTAGTGCACTTAAAGGAAAAGAACATGTGTGGATGGTTTATAGTAGCTTAGGCGATTATTATCTTGAAAAAGAACGTTTTGAAGACTCAGCCAGCACCTATCGACTGTATGTCAGCAAGTTTAATTATGCGCAAAAAGCACCGGAGTTACATCATAAATTAATCCAAACTTATATTAAGGGGGGGTTTCCTTTATTGGCGTTACAGGAAAAGGAGTCCTATGTTGAATACTATGGACTTGAGTCTGATTATGTAAAAAACATCGGCCATTTACGAGAGGATGTTCGAGGTCACTTAAAAACTTATATTGAAGAACTGGCGCAGCATTATCATAGTCTTGGGCAAAATAGTCAGGGTGCTATTGCCAAACTTGATGAGTTGACCCCTCCAGATGATTCGGTATTAAAAAAACGTGCTGAGTTTGTCGAAGCTGAGCAGAAGTCATTTAATCGTGCGGCTCACTTTTATAGTGAATATTTAAAAACTTTCCCTAATGATGAAAAAACTGGTGAAATCACTTATTTAAGAGCAGAAGTGTTATTTCAGGCAAAACGCTTTGATGAAGCGATCACTGATTATGAAAACGTAGCCTATCTGATTAATGATGCAAGTGGCAAGCAATACGAGGCCAGCGCTGGTTATGCTGCAATTATTTCTTATCAAAAGTTTATTGAAAGTACTCAGAACAAATCACAAGCGTCTGAATGGCAAGCTAAAGCTGTTGAAAGTATGCTGCGTTTTGCGACTAAATTTCATAATGATAAACGTTCTCCAACAGTGCTAACAAATGCGGCAGAATATTTATTTACTCTCAATGAGTTTGAACGAGCATTACAAGTTGCGGGGGATCTGATACTAAAGAACCCAAGTCTTGACAACACCTTGAAAAAAACAGCCTACGGAATTATGGCGCACTCTAATTTTAAGCTAGAGCGTTATCAGGCTGCGGAAGATAACTACCTTAACCAGAGAGTATTGGTCAGTCAGGACAGTGAAGAGTATGAAAAAATTACGGAAAGATTAGCGACTGCAATATATAAAAAATCTGAAGAGCTAATCGCGGAGCAAAAAAGTGATATTGCAATTGAACAGTTACTAAAAATCACTCAATTGGCACCTGAATCTACAGTCAGAGTTGTTGCGCAGTATGATGCGACCCGACTTTTGCTGACTGCCGAGCGTTGGCCCGAAGCTATTAAACAGTTGACTCAATTAATTTCATTATTCCCCGAATACGAGGCGGCACAAGATTTTAAACGCAAATTGGCTTTTGCTTACGAAAAAAATGAAGATTGGGTGTTAGCGGGAGAGCACTACTTAAAACTCAGTAATACAGATCCTAAAGACGAAGTGAGACGTGACAGTTTATTTTTATCGGCAAAAATGCACAAAAAAAGTAAGAACTACGACACGGCTATTCGTTTATTTAAAAAGTATGCTAGGACTTATGAGCAACCGTTTGCAGTTAGGATGGAAGCACGCTTTAATCTTGCTGACTTATATGAAAAAACTGATGAAGTCTCAAAACAGCTCTTCTGGCTACGCAGAATTATTGATGGTGATGCGAAAGGTGGTGAGCAGAGAAGTCCTCGTAGTCGTTGGTTAGGTGCTTGGGCTAATGTGAAGTACGGAGATTATTTTGCTTATGAATTTGAACGTCGAAAGTTAAGGTTACCGTTAGCTAAAAGTTTACCTAAGAAAAACGAAGCATTAAAGAATGCTGCAGAAAGATATCAGATGGCAGCAGAATATGGAATTCTGGAGTTTGTTACTATGACGAGCGTTAAAATTGCTAATCTCTATCAAAGATTAGTTGATGAATTACGCCAATCTCCAAATCCAGCGAGCTTTTCCGCAGAAGAAATTATTGCCTATCGAGAGATAATTGAAGAGCAAGCAACACCTTTGATGGAAACGGTTATGGAATTACATGAAGGGAATGTAATAAGAGCTTGGGAAGGTGAGTATAATGAATGGATTGAAAAAAGCTTTATTGCGATGCGCTCTTTAAATCCTGCAAGGTTTGCAAAAAATGAAGTAGAGGTGAGTTACGGCGATGAAATTTGGTAGTCTCAAAATAATATTTACCTTAGCTATTTTTGGGCTTGTGAATGGTTGTGCTCAAGTTGCTAAAGAACCAGAAATTGCTTTGGTTACTGATAAGACAATAACTCCTGCGTTAATGTCTACAGAGCAGTTTTTACCCTATATAAAAATTGATGAAGAAACTGGGCTACGTTTACCTTATGTACCGCAACCTAACCCTTATTTAGGTGAAAAAGGTCAGCTTGATAAGTTAGTTGTTAGTCATTTTATTGAGGCAAAAAGAGCGATAAAATCGAAATCTTACCTTCAAGCTGAAAATGCTTTAAAGAGCATTGTTGAAAAAAACTCCACTTTGTCAGGAC
>JAUIHB010000204.1 GCA_030432465.1 Gammaproteobacteria bacterium | reverse complement strand
TAGAGGTTCAGCGCGTTCTATCAATGGATAAAGAATACAAGTACAGTGAATTCATCAAACAATACAACAAAAAACTATGCCAGTACCGGGCACGGCTTAACAAGTAGCTCCACCTGACAAATATTGCTACGCTCGTTTTTGTGTATGTCGCGAGCTGTATTTACGAGGCTACATTTGAGAGTTATATCGCGTACTCGGTAAGAGATGAGTCATATGCATTGCCAGACGAATATGAAGCATTCGAGGGCAGATTGATTTGTATTTATTCAAGATCACATTTTCTTGATTATGTTTCTAAATCAACCTTTGCATCCGATGACCATCCTGGGCCATTTAGAAATTATGGGTTTAATTGTTTAAATCATGTAGTAGATGTAGTCTCAATTGAGCCGCCAGAAATTAGTTTAATAAGCGGCAGGCATCTAATCAATGTTTCAAGGTGAGGTAAATGCATAGTATAAAATCGCACATAACAATTGCATCACTGGGAAAATAGAGCTACATAGCGAAGCGACGTAGCTCTATTTTCCCAGTGTGCAGGGCATTAACTTTGGGGAAGGATCATAGATCATGTCAGAATTAAGCATACGAAATGAGAGAGAAAGTGACAGCGCAAGAATCAGTGAAATTATCACGCTTGCATTTGAGAATGATCCCATCAGTAATAAACGAGAGGCTGAGATTGTTCAGTTAATGAGAGATGACTCTGCATTAACTATCTCTCTTGTTGCCGAAACCGATGGAAAGGTTGTTGGCCACATCGCATTCTCTAAAGTTACGATTAATGATGAATTCAATGATTGGTATGGTTTAGCTCC
This sequence comes from Gammaproteobacteria bacterium, assembly GCA_030432465.1. GTDB lineage: Bacteria > Pseudomonadota > Gammaproteobacteria > Enterobacterales > Kangiellaceae > Aliikangiella. Next base: position 6,350 of record JAUIHB010000204.1, on the reverse strand, counting down.
GGTAAGCATTGAGCCGAAATATCAAAATAAAGGAATTGGCTCCAAGTTAATTAAAGAAGGGATTAAGCTTTTACAAAATATAAATGCCAAAGGTTGTGTTCTACTTGGAGAGCCAGGTTATTATCAACGCTTCGGCTTTGAAGCTAATCAACAATTAGTATTGCCCGGCGTGCCAGCTGAGTATTTTCAGGCTTTATCGTTCTGTGACTCCATACCGAGCGGCACAGTCAAGTATCATCAGGCATTCGGGTAAAAGTTAACAAGGACAGGCAATCAACCTCCGGCGAATGCTGCCGGCGTTATGCATAAGAGACTATGGCCGGACCTACAGTAGCAATACTACTTAAAGAGAAGTTGACTGAATTTGCTAAAGAGGAAATCTTGGCGTTCATAAAAACTATATCTAATGAAGTACGAGACAAAGACTTTTGGGTAAACGGTGTGCCACTAGGCTATGAGTTTGGCCCAGATTACCCGGAAGAAATTGATGAATATTCAGGAGCTGGCCCATTAATTAGCTGGGTGCCAAAAGACATCATAAGCTTATACGCTATGTGCAATGGAGAGCAAGACCATGTCGCTCTTGGTGAAGTTACACTCGGCATAGCAAAAATAGTGGGTGGTAAAGTTGCATTTTGCCATGTTTTAAGCCACTACACTGAAGACACAGAATTGTTAAATGACAGCGATCTTGTTGAATATGAACAAGAATCAATAATTGGTCCAGAACTATTTGAACGTTGGCTCAAACATAAAGATTTTCGTATGGTGAAGTAATGCATAACGCCTGTGTATGCCGAGGGCCAGATGCTTGATATAGTTATAGTACCGAAAGAAGTGAAAAGCCCCGTAGAATTTGAAGGTATCAAGTTTTCAAAGTGTACGTTCGTTGACATATTAATTGACGGTACTTCAATTGAAGATATTGCAGACGTCGAAAGTGGCGTTATTTTTTGGCCAGAGTTAAAAAAGTCATGCGAGCCTGAAGGCAAATATCTATTATTTACCTGTTATTGTTCCATTCCTGACGATGCAGGATGGGACTATATATTTGTAGAGCATAAGGGAGATAATATAATATGGCATTTAAACAGAGATAATGAGAAAAGTTACAGTTTTAATAGAGCAAGTTATATTGAACAAGTTACAAGCTGTGAGAAACTAATGAATTTAGAGACAATACCCTTTGGCTATATCCATATCAGGGTTCCCAAGTTATTAACATGAACAAAAACAATCACATAACAAGGCTATCAATAGGATTGCTAACAGTTGGCACCTTTTGCGCAATTCGTTTCGCGGAGCAAAAGTCTTGTCAGCCTGCGTTCGCCACTGAGTTCAACCGTTATATTTTAGGTAGGCTATGCGTTTAAACTTACAATTTTTATTAGTAGTTTTTTTAAGTGTACTCGTGCCAATTACCCTTTGGAATGCGGTAAATCTTTACTTTGCCCCCTCATGCGATCCGAAGTTTGGGTGTCTAGGTGTATTCACACTGGAAAAAAAGATAATTTAACTCCTGAGCAAGTCAATACATTAAGACAGATTGTCGAGAGGTGGTCAGAATGAATAAAGTTATGTTTAATAAACTATTAGAAAGTGTTAAAGAAATGGATCAATGTGTTGATGGTAAACAAACAGTCACGCGCATTCACGTATTTCCAGAACCTGAAGTCAAACAAATCCGAGAAAAAATTAGGCTATCACAAATACGTTTTGCACATCTCATCGGTGTGAGTAAACGAACACTGGAAAACTGAGAGCAAGATAGGCTTCGTCCAACCGGCCCGGCCAAGGTATTGATGCGAATTTTAGCGACTGATCCTAAAAGTGCTATTGAAGCATTGCATAGTTAATTTTCACCATTGATAAAATAGTAACTGGAGGCAATGAACAGTGGATAAAATTAAATTGAAATCAGCAGGTTCTAAACCGGCACTGATATCCGACCAACAGATGTCGAGCGGTGAGAATGCTCTTAGTCAAGAAGAAAAACAAATCGGAAAAGCCCTGAAGAAAAATATTGAGCTGACTGCCCAGGAGTTAGCTGAAGTGACCACTAAGAAAGGCTTATTAACGTTACTTACAACTAAGAATTTTCAAGTTGATAAGGTGCTTATGAAGCTTCGTTATGAGCAGGATCTAGAGAAGCTGCAAATTGAATTAGTAAAACTACAACGCTCAGTTCAACAGGAAGGGCGTCGGGTAATTATTTTATGTGAAGGTCGTGATGCTGCTGGAAAAGGAGGAACGATTCGTCGGTTTATTGAGTATTTAAATCCTCGAAGCGCTCGAGTAGTTGCCTTAACTAAACCCAGCGACGTAGAAAAAGGGCAATGGTATTTTCAACGCTATACTGAACATCTCCCTAACCCTGGTGAAATCGTGTTTTTCGATCGCAGTTGGTACAATCGAGCGGTTGTTGAGCCGGTCATGGAGTTTTGTAACAAAAAGCAATACAAAACATTTATGCAACAAGTACCAGAGTTTGAACATATGCTCTATGAAGACGGTATAGAGCTAGTTAAATTTTGGTTCTCTATTGGCAAGGATGTGCAGGAAGAACGTTTTCAGTCGCGCCGCCATAACCCCTTAAAACAATGGAAAATAAGCCCCGTGGATGACAGAGCTCAAGAACATTGGGATGTCTATACTAAATACAAGGAAGCAATGTTCAGCAATACCCATACTGCTTACAGCCCTTGGATTATTGTAAAAGCCAACGATAAAAAAAGAGCTAGGCTAGAAAGCATGCGCTATGTGTTATCACATTTAAACTATAAGGGTAAAAATGAACCTGTCATTTCACTATCCCCTGATCCAGAGATCGTCGAGCGTTACCATCGATCTAATCAAAGCTTAGATTAGATTAGCAAGCATTTTATTAGAAATAAACGCCGTGGTTTTATGGAATACCATCTATATGCAGGCTGCATTGGACCACTTACAGAATCAATCAGGTAATATCCGAGAAGAAGATGAAGCAAGGCTGTCACCATTGGTGCATGGGCATCTAAACGTTCTTGGTCGTTATTCATTTTCGTTGAATGAGCACGCTAAAAAGGGTCTATTGAATCCGATAAAAGAGGCTGTTGAAAATCCTTAGCGTACGTTTTCGTACCGTTGGACTTCAAACCCCTAGCTGGGTTTATTTCAGTAGATATTTACAGATTAACACCATGGAATTTAATGACTAGACGTACAAATTTACAGTCTTTTTTAAGCTAAAATTCATACTCCATATTTAATTTCCAAGTTGCATCTGCCATTTCTGACCCCATACCGAAGATTACACCAAACTCCCAATTCATTTTTTTAGCAACACCAAGACGGTATGATCCGGTTAATACAGGACCCATTGCTTTTGTATCTTGTCCTAAATATAGCTCGATTGCAGGCTCAAGCTGTTGTTTATACTTATAACGCAATTGACTCGCAAACGCTGTTTCCCATTCATTGTCTATGTCATCTCCCCACTCATAAATTAATGAGAGATTCCCTGTTAGAATCCAATCGCTCCATTCATGCAATCCAATTAATGTGACGCTGGTTTCCCATGAATTCTCGCTTTTTTCTTTCTCCAGTTCAAATAAAACTCCCCAATCATTATCATACTCGCCTTGCTCTGTCAGTTGCCACTTCAGTTCTACTTCAAAAGCATCTACTGCAATTGTTTCACCATGATTGTCTGAGCCAATCAAAGAGAGTTCAGCAAAAAAAGCATCTGACAATGCGCGGCCAATACCCAGTTTATGACGTTGCCTACCATTAAATTCATCATTAGCATTCTGTTCATGTAAAAATTGATATTCGATTTCAGTTTCTAATAGCTGAACATATGGATGATAAACTTTATCGATAGTAAGGCCGTCACTCAATGCTGATTGACTAAATACAATCGTGATAAATACAGTAGAGTAACAACATGCTTTTTTTAACATAAATTAATTTTTATCGCTGTAGTTTTATCTCAAAGGTTTCATGTTATGGGAATATGTATTACGTGGAATCAGGCTTGCAATCGTGATTATAAAAACTGCTATCAAATAGGCACATAACTCTAACAAAGAAGGAGTCGCTTCATAACCGAAGATAGCATAGGCTAACTGCCCAATCACGGATGATTCTGATAATAACCAACTGGAATCCCATATAGGTATTGAGCTAGTCAGCCAATCTGCTTGCATCAATAATTGGGTTGCCTGAAGCACCATGCCTCCAGCAACCAGAGACAAAATTGCTTGTTGAACTATTCTAGCTATATTTGCAGAAGCTGTTATCAAACTATAAAAACATAGCGCACCTACACTTGCTCCAATCAGCAACCCAATAAAACCACTCGTTGCTGCCTTTATCCAGTTTTCACCACCTTGGATGAAGCTAGAGTAGAATACGAATAACTCTGCACCTTCCCTGACAATAATTAACGAGACAGCTACCCCCATCAATAGTTTTAAATTTAAATAATTGGTTGATGAATTTTTACGACGCAAAATACATATAAATACTAACGAACAATAAATAGCGTACTGTAAAAAAGCATTAACAACTTCCTGACCAACAAACTCAAACCAACCAGAAATGCTGCCAAGATTTTCAGCATAAACTACGGCGCCAACAACACCCAAAGTAAATGCTAAAACCAGCCACAAAACGCCAATGTTTCTTTGCGCACTTATTGATAATAAAATACTTATTAAAACCCCTGCTTCCAAAGTTTCTCTAAGTACAATGATAATTATATCTAGTAACATAACATTTATTTAGCGATTAGCTTCCCTTGTGCAGTTAATATATTAAATTCACCAAAAAATGGGTATTCTCCCGGTTTAAGTGGACCAATAAATATAATGGCTTGCTTGTTCCCCAAAATAATTTTTTCACGGTTTAACTCATAACTTTCAAATTCTTCTGGCGTGGAGTCTTCATTCTTAACGACTAATTTTATTTTTGTATGAGCTGGGATTTCTAATTCAGATGGATAAAACAAATGATCACGTATCACAATATTTACAATCGGTGTATCCGCTTGCGCAACATAAGAAGCGATTATTAAAGGAAGAATAATCAATAGGTTGTATATAAATTTCATAAATCACCATTTAGATCTTTCAAGATAAAAACAATCTCTACGGCTAAACCACCTAAGTAATCAGATCGCGACAAATAAATATTGCCGCCATGTAGCTGCACAATATGTGAAACAATAGATAACCCTAGTCCGCTCCCTATTACGCCAGATGAATGCTGGTCTCCTCCCACACGATAGAATCGATCAAGCACACGTGAACAGTCTTGTTGTGGTATACCTGGTCCAGAATCTTCAACGAGGACGCTAACCTGATTCAGTTTTTTTTGCAGAGTAATTTGAATATTTCCCTCATTCGGGGTGTATTTACTCGCATTATCTATTAGGTTTCTGAGCATAAGTGCTAAAGCAAAACTGTCACCCTTGATAAAAACACTTTCGGCATTTAATGTGATAGTTTGATTTTTTTGATCAATAGCACTGTGCATTTCTGTAATAATTAATTGTGCGATATGCTTTAAGTCACATTGACCTAGACTGGCAGCATATTGCTCTTCAGTCAGTCGGTGCAATGCTAATATTTGCTCTATTGAGTGATGCATTCGATTCACACTTATTTTTAGCATATTGAGATTCTCATTACCCGTTAGTTTATCCTCTAAGTTGTGTAAGCAGACCTTTATGGCTGCAAGCGGTGTTCGTAATTCATGAGCTGCATCGGCAGAAAATCGTTTTTCTCTTTCAAAGGCTTCAGACAACCTGATAAATAGCTGATTCATTGAAATAATAATCGTTGTCATCTCTTTAGGGTACTTGTTACTTTCTATCGGAGAGAAATCACTGACATCTCTTTTACGAAGCACAGTCGCCAACTTTGTTAATGGTTTTAGACCGATGCTAATAATAACCCAAACTAACAAACCAATAATTGGCAAAATCCATATGATTGGTAACATTGCCTCCAGAAGTATCTCTTCTGTAAGCTTAGAATATTCATCATAACGTTGGGCAATCATAATGATATTATTAGATGACTGAAACACCCATGTTCGCCAACGTAGGCCAGAATAACTGACAAAATGATAACCACTGTTTGCTAATAAAAATTTATTCTGTGGCGCATTTGCAGAAGCAGCATGCAATCGATCATTTTGCCAAATCTGGAACAATGTATTTGAGTCAAAAATATTTTTTGGCAGGTTAACATTATTTTCTGCCAGCGAGGCAAGCAACCGACCCTTATCAGCAAGTTGTTGATCCGCTAGATGCTCTGCAGCTTGTGAACTATTCCGATAACCCTGCAATGCTGCAATAAAATTAC
>JAUIHB010000203.1 GCA_030432465.1 Gammaproteobacteria bacterium | reverse complement strand
CCTGTCCAGCCATAAAACCTATCTAACGGACATTTACACCATGTAGTTTTAGGACTATTATTAAAATCATTACGAGAATAATTCACATAATTAAAGACGAGCTACTGAATTCATTAGAATTCAATTCGGTTAATTTCCAGGTATTTATAGATGAAGAAATTTACTCAAACCCTCACACAGATATTCACAATTGCTAGTTTATTTTTATTCATCGGTTGTGGTGGTAGTGGAAGTGATGATGAAGCCCCTTCGGACGACTCGCTAACCTGGACTCAAAACGTATTCGAAAATGCATCTCAATTTAAAAATTTCTGCCAAGCACCTCGTTCTGGTAGCGATTCAAACGGCACCCCCTATCCTGACAAACAAGGGAGTAGCCTACACGAGAATTACTGGCTCCGTTCTTGGAGTAACAACACTTACCTCTGGTACGACGAAATAACGGATGTCAATCCTTCAGGATTTTCTTCTCCGCTAGATTATTTTAGTATTTTAAGAACCACCGCACTCACCCAGTCAGGTACTGCCAAGGATCAGTTTCATTTTACTTACGATACGGATGTTTGGCAGCAACTGACTCAATCTGGTATATCTGCAGGATATGGTGCGGATTTTACGATTCTGTCTTCCACTCCTCCCAGAAAAATCGTTGTGGCTTATACCGAAGAAAACTCTCCAGCAACGGCTGACGGCGTCAATCTATTACGTGGAACAGAAATTATTACTGTCGATGGAGTGGATGTAATCAATTCAAGTGATCAAACCAGTGTTAACACTCTCAATGCGGGTTTGTTTCCAGAAGATGTTGGCGAAGAACACGTTTTTATCGTACGCGATGTCGGTAGTAACGAAAATCGTACTATCACAATGACATCTGCCGCGGTGACTACCCGACCAGTTAATTTAACAACGACTATTGACACTGATGCAGGCAAAGTTGGCTATCTTCTTTTTAATACGCATATTGCCACCGCAGAGCAAGCATTGTTAGGCGCAGTCAATCAACTAGCACAAGCTCAAATTGACGAGCTCGTTCTCGATTTACGCTATAACGGTGGCGGCTTACTCGCAATAGCCAGTCAGCTTTCATATATGATCGCAGGCTCAACGGCGACACAAAACAAAGTGTTCGACAAAACAATATTCAATGACAAGCACCCATCCATAAACCCTGTTACAGGAGAAGCCCTTATCCCGACCCCTTTTATTGACGAAACTTTAGGGTTTTCAGCTAATCCAGGACAAGCTCTTCCTGCACTAAATTTAAGTCGGATCTTCATTTTATCGACAGGTGGCACATGCTCCGCCAGTGAAGCAATTATTAATGGATTAAGGGGAGTTGATGTTGAAGTCGTATTAATCGGTTCTACTACTTGTGGAAAACCTTATGGTTTTTATCCAACCGATAATTGTGGCACAACCTATTTCACAGTGCAGTTTAAAGGCGAGAATGATAAAGGTTTTGGTGATTACTCCGATGGTTTTACCCCGATGAATTCAACCGGAACTGTTGGTTCTCTTGTTCCCGGATGCTCTGTAGCTGATGATTTTAGTTTGCCATTAGGTAACCCAGAAGAAGCTCAGCTTGCCGCGGCAATCAATTATATGCAGACCGACAGCTGCCCATCACCAACGGGGCAATCAAAATCAACAAATTCCCAGAAAAACTATAAGTTTTCTGCTGGAGAGCTTGCGGTACAAAATCCTAAAAAGCTCATGCTTAAGATTAATGGTGTGCCAACCAAACAATAACTCATGAGTCAGATGATGAATAACAAGTTAATTCAACAAACCAAGCGCTTCATTTACTTAAACATCTGTGTAGCCTGTCTTGCGCTCAGCGGATGCCAGTCCACTGCTCAGGAAGAAACTTTGTCAGCAGCCGTTATCATCAACTCGAATGCTAAGACAACTCAAGAGCTCACCCAAATCATTTCTCAAACCCTTGGAGCAGAAGTGATAATAGCCGATGACGCACTCACTCAAAATCATTGGCTCATTGTTGAGCGCAAACAACATAGAAATATAGAGCATGGTGTATTAGACGGCAGAAGTGACGAAACACCCGAAAATTTTAAGTTAGTAATGAAAAAGGATAAGTGTGTACTCACCTATCCTAAGAAACAAAGAGAATGGGTACTTAAAAATGTAAGATGTCGTTTACTCGCAAAGTAGTTAGGGTGCTTTTACGTTTTGAATTCCCGCATTATTACCTTCAAGAGCCTTTTCTGCTCGATAGCTCGAACGAACAAAGGGGCCTGAAACTACCTCTTTAAAACCAAGCTCTAAGCCCCACTGGCGATATTTTTCAAAATCTTCAGGTGGTACATAACGCTCTACGGGCAAATGATTAGGAGTCGGTCTTAAATATTGCCCAAAAGTCACAATATCCAAATTGATATCACGCAAATCCTGCATAGTCTGCATAATTTCTTCATCAGTTTCGCCTAACCCCAGCATCAAGCTGGTCTTAGTTAAAATATCAGGGCGATATTTTTTTGAATGAGCTAACAAGTTCATAGTTGTTTCATAACTGGCTCTCGGATCACGCACGGGGTGAGTTAAGCGCTTAACCGTTTCCAGATTTTGCGCAAATACTTTAATTCCTGAATCGAGCACTTTTTCCAAATATGATAAATTACCTTTAAAATCAGGAGTTAACACTTCAACATTTATGCTAGGTGTTGCTTTAATTATTGCTTTAACGCAGTTCGCATAATGCTCAGCCCCACCATCAACTAAATCATCTCTATCAACTGAAGTCAGCACGATATACTTTAGTCCAGTAGCACTGACCGACTCCGCGGCGTTTTGCGGCTCATCTTTATCAAGCCAACCTTTTGGATTTCCTGTATCAACAGCACAAAAGCGACAGGCGCGAGTACAAACCGCTCCCATTAACATAATTGTTGCGGTTCCTGCACTCCAACACTCACCAATATTAGGACACATCGACTCTTCACAAACGGTCGCCAAACGATTCGTGCGCACGTTGCTTTTCATAGTCTGATACTTACCACCAGTCGGTAGTTGTACTTTTAACCAGCCAGGTTTGCGTCCTAAAGCTTCAGGGTGTCCCCCTTTACGCTCTTTGATACCATTTTTGATGGCACTAAAACCTTGTTCGGTTTCAAATTTATTACCACTTTTAACGACAATTGGTATCTGTTCACCACGTTGCATTCTTGAAGTTACCTATCAATTTATATATGAGTCATTGTCTTGTTATTCGTCGAAAATCAACGAAATCAATGAGATTATGCTCGAAGTAATGAATTTAAGCAAAGTCCAGCGAGTTATTAGTTTCCCAATAGCTCTGTGCATAATTTAGCCGATGCATTATAGCAGCTATCAAATCTTTGGCGACTAATGATAGTGAAATGTTGGGCTGAAAATCTTTAATTTGCGTAATTTGCATGCCAGCATAGCCACAGGGATTGATTCTTGCGAATGGTGTTAAATCCATATTAACGTTCAGTGCAAGACCATGAAAAGAACAACCTCGGCGGATACGTAGCCCGAGCGAACAGATTTTTTTATCTTCCACATACACCCCTGGCGCATCAGCTCTGGGCGAGCTTTCGATTTCATAATTTGATAACAGATCAACCACCGAGTCTTCAATCGCAGAAACTAACTGACGTACTCCCAATTTCTTTCTACGCAAATCAAGCAAAAAATAGGCTACCTGTTGGCCAGGTCCGTGATATGTAACCTGTCCACCACGATCTACCTGAACTACAGGAATATCACCGGCACCCAAGATATGTTCAGGTTTACCAGCTTGTCCCTGAGTAAAAACAGGCTCATGCTCGACCAGCCACACTTCGTCAGTTTTCTCAGCTTGTCGAGTATCAGTGAGCTTTTGCATCGCTCGCCAAACTGAAACGTAATCCTGCCGTCCCAATTGGCGTACAATCAATTGGGATGCTAGAGGCAAATGATCCAGAGAGGTTATGACTTCGGACATATCAAATAGGATTAATCAAATACTATACCGCTAACTACAAACAAACTTTAACACTATCAAGTTCGTTAACAGCAAGATAGATTTCGTCTAGTTGCTTTTTCGACGTGGCAGTAAAAGTAACACTCACAGAAACATATTTACCTGTCCGGCTAGGTTTGAGTTTAGGAACATAATCGCCAGGAACAAAACGTTGAATAACCGCAACTATCTGATCTTCAACACCTTCATGGGCATAAGCCATCGCTTTAAAAACAAACTGACAGGGAAACTGCCATAGTGCTTCATTAGTATCTTGTTCTTCACTCATTTCATTAACTCTCGTAAACATTACATTATTAGCAAAACCACAAAAAGCGGCTTTTTGAATACTCGCTTATTCAAATAATGAATCTAACCATTGGCTAAATGAGTCTGACATTCTGCCAAAGAAACCAGCTTCAGTAACGTCCTGCATTGCCACTAACGGATATTCCGCTATATTTTCTTCACCTAACTGAAAAAAGACTTTACCTGCTCGCTGTCCCTTGCTTATAGGTGCACTCAAGTTTTTTTCAACCACAAAATGTGCTTTTAATTCACCAGCATTACGTGGAATAGTGACATAAATATCTTCTGCAATACCTAATTCAACTTGATCCTGTTCACCCATCCAAATTCGAGATTTATGTAACAGCTCTCCCGCTTCTAATGGTTTAACTGTTTCAAAAAAACGAAATCCGTAGGATAAAATCTTCTTACTCTCAATTTTACGGGCATACTTACTATCAGTTCCCATGACCACTGAGATCAGACGCATATCTTCCTTAGTTGCAGAAGAAACTAAACAATAACCAGCTTCTTCAGTATGACCCGTTTTAATCCCATCCACACTCAAACTAGGATCAGCTAATAATGGATGACGATTGTAAGTTTGAATATTGTTATAACTATACTCTCGCTCTTTATACAGCTCATATTCATGTGGGTAATCTCGAATTAGAGCTATTCCTAATAACGCCATGTCACGAGCTGTTGTGCGATGCTTTTTAGCCGACAATCCGTGCGAGTTCTCAAAAAAAGTATTCTGTAAACCAAGTTGCTTGGCATGATGATTCATCAATTCAGTAAAAGCACCTTCAGAACCCGCAACATGCTCAGCTAACGCCACAGCAGAATCATTTCCAGAAGAAATAATTAAACCTTTAATAAGATCTTCAACTTTGACTTGTTTTCCAACTTCAAGCCACATTAATGAGCTCCCTTGAAAAACAGGGTTTTGTGCGTAGGCATTTTTACTGATAGTTACGATATCGTCTCTACTAATATTACCTGCGGCTAATTCGTGAGAAACCACATAGCTTGTCATCATTTTAGTCAAACTTGCAGGTGCAACAGGTAAATCAGGATTATTCTGGGCGATAATTTTACCGCTATGATAATCCATCAAGACATAAGATTTAGCGGCTAAGGTTGGCGGTTGTGGCGTAATAGCCTGAACCGTGAGAAGACCTGTTGCCGTTAATAAAAGAAAGAATATGGTTTTAAATAGTGTAATTTTATTGCTCATCTTGTACCCAAAAAAAATAATACGATTTATCAAGACCAAAGCTAGAAAGGATGTGAGTATAACATCGGAAGGAGTGCATCGATAGAGACCTATCGCACGTCTCACGGTTACTTAACTACTGGTAGACCACTTTTGGCTTACCAAGTTCCCGGATATCCAACGTGTTGAGTAGCTCCTGAGCAAGCTCAGGAGTCGGAATTGGTCCAATTCGGACACGGTATAGCTTTCTTCCTGCACGTTCAATACTCGTAATATTGACAGGTAGTTTAATCTCCCGATCAAGTACTTTCGCGAGCTTTTGTGCTCTTTGATGGTTTGCATACGCCCCGACTTGAACAAACCTTTTTTTTAGCGCCTGTTCACGAGTTTCATATAAACCCGTCGTGCTATTACCTGATGGTTCAAAAGAAATCGTTTCAACTTCAACATTGGCCGTACCTTTTTCTGTCATATCAAGCTGATGAGCTGCGGCATAAGATAGGTCAATAATACGATTCTTCCTGAATGGTCCCCGATCATTAATCTTCACGATGATAAACTTACCATTATCTAAATTAGTGACCTTTGCGTAACAGGGGATCGGCAACGTTTTATGTGCCGCAGTCATTTTTAACATATCATAAGTTTCACCACTTGATGTGCGTCGCCCATGAAATTTAGTGCCGTACCAGCTGGCGACACCCCGTGACTTATAATTGTTAGCAGTTTCTAAAATATGATACGTTTTACCGTCTTGCTCATAAGAAACAGGGTTTCCATAACGACTACGAGGTTCATACTTTGGTGTAACAGGCTTTACTGTGGCCCAATCGATATTTCCTGTAGGAGCCGCATCTTTTTCCTCCTCAACAGGCCAGAAAGAAGCACAGCCATTAATTAACAATCCAGCCAAAATAAGAATTAATCCTTTGTAAAACAAAGGATTAATTTTATACTTTTGTGTCTTAGAAAGACTTCGCTTAATAAAAAAATAAGCCTTACTGTCATTTCTTACCTTACTACAACCATGCATTTTTCAATAAGACCCCATAATACTTTCTAATAAATATTGATATATTCCAACTTAAGCACTGGAGCCGCGACAACTTCACGCAAACACCAGGTAGTTTTTATTGAAACTCATTTCATTTGCAAATAATTACGCTTAATTGCTTCACTGAGCTGAAAAACAGCTAATGCATACATCGCGTTATGATTATATCGTGTAATCGTATAGAAGTTATCTCCAACTAACCAATACTCATAGGTTCCATCAGCCAGTTCAAATGCAAATAAGCCCACATGCTGAGTCTTGTTTTCCAGTCCTTCCACATTGACACCTGCGCGACGAAACTCTTCAAGCGTATGTGTTAATTCCAAAGACTCTTGAACTAAACTTTTTTGTTGCTCTGTCAGCATCACCTGTCTAGCCACAAACCCTTTATTCTGCCACTTAAAACGCTGAAAGTAATTTGCAACACTGCCAGTCATATCTTCGACATCGGAAAACAAGTTAACTTTTCCGTCTTGGTTAAAGTCGATGCCATAGTTTCGATAGCTACTCGATATAAACTGCCCCATTCCCATAGCGCCAGCATACGAACCTTTAATTTCATTCATATCCCACTTTTGAGAACGGGATAAATGGTAAAACTCCCCCAGCTCCTTACGGAAAAAATCAGCGCGTTTGGGATAATAAAAGCCTAATGTGTACAAGGCCTCAATCACTGGAAACTGACCTTTGAATT
>JAUIHB010000002.1 GCA_030432465.1 Gammaproteobacteria bacterium | reverse complement strand
TTTAGGGCGAAATGACATTAATTTGTTGAATAAAGAAGATGTTTTTCAAGCTTTAAATAAACTTTCTCCGGAGGCTGTTATCAATGCTTCTGCGTATACAGCAGTTGATAAAGCGGAGACTGAAGAAGAGCAGGCATTTTTAATAAATGCTGAGGCAGTGAAGTTTCTAGCGGAGTATTGTGAGGTAAAGCAGTGCCACTTTGTACATGTATCAACAGATTATGTATTTAAAGGTGATAAAGGTAGTCCTTATTTACCTTCAGATAATAGAGAACCGAGAGGTATCTATGGCTCTTCTAAAGCGCAGGGTGAACAGTATTTATCTTCTTTGCTAAACACTCAAGCCAGCATTATCCGTACATCTTGGGTTTATTCTAGTCATGGTAATAATTTTGTAAAAACCATGTTGAATCTGATGTCACAAAAGGATGAGCTAGGCATTATATCTGATCAGATTGGAACGCCCACTTCAGCAAAAGTATTAGCAAAGGCGTGTTTGGCTGCAGCTAAAGATAGGGTATGTGGTACTCAACATTGGACGGATTTAGGCATCGCTTCTTGGTATGACTTTGCCTTAGCTATTCAAGAAATCGCTTATGAGAAAGGAGCTTTAGATAAGAAGATCCCTGTAAAACCGATTAATACGGAACAATACCCTACGCCCGCTAGCCGCCCTAAATATAGTGTATTAGATAAAACAAAAAATAGTGATGAATTAGATGTAGAGAATGCACATTGGCGAGTACATCTATCGACAGTTATTGATGAATTAATTGAGAAAAAATAATGGAAAGTTTGCAAAAAAAATTACTTGTTACAGGTGGCGCTGGCTTTATAGGTGCTAATTTTGTGCATTATTGGTTGAATACCTATCCCAATGATAAAGTCATTGTGCTTGATGCGCTTACTTATGCTGGAAACAAAGAAAATTTAGCGGACTTGGAAGGGAATAATAATTTTAAGTTTGTACATGGTAATATTTGTGATCAAGATCTAATTGAACAGCTATTACTGAGTGATGAAATCAATACGATTGTTCACTTTGCTGCGGAATCACATGTTGACCGTTCTATCACTGGGCCTGATGAATTTATTGAGACCAATATTATAGGAACATACTCATTGTTAAAGGCCGCAAAAAAAGTATGGTTAGATATTCCTAAAAAGCAGGGAAGAGAAGTCTTAGCCCATAGGTTCCATCACGTTTCTACCGATGAAGTGTATGGCACTTTAGAGCCTAACGAACCAGCGTTCACTGAAGATACGGCATATGCACCAAACTCTCCTTATTCAGCGAGTAAAGCTGCAAGCGACCACCTTGTTCGAGCATATCACCATACTTATGGTTTGGAAGTAACAACGTCAAATTGTTCAAATAATTATGGCCCTTACCACTTTCCTGAAAAGTTGATTCCGTTAATTATTACCAACATTCTTCAAGACAAACCATTGCCAATATATGGCGATGGACAACAAATCCGAGACTGGTTATTTGTAGAGGATCATGCCCGGGGAATCGATTTAGTATTAAACAAAGGGCGTGTAGGGGAAAACTATAACATTGGTGGCCACAATGAATGGGCTAATATTGATATTGTAAAGCTTGTTTGTAAGCTTATGGATGCACAGTTCGCCAGCAACACCTCTCTTTCGGCTCAGTACCCAAACGCAAAATTAGCTATAGAATGCAGAAGTGAAGAATTAATCACTTACGTTGAAGATAGGGCTGGCCATGATAGACGGTATGCAATAGATGCTACAAAAACCAATAGCGAATTGGGGTATAAACCTGTTGAATCATTTGAATCAGGCATAATTAAAACGGTTAATTGGTATTTGTCAAATATGGAATGGTGGAAGTCTTTGTAATGGAATTGCGCACAAAGTTTGAGTTGTTATTATATAAAAACATTCATGCTGTTTTAGCTTTTTTGATCCCAAATAAAATTCAGAAAAGAAAGGTTAAAACAATCTCTAATGACGAAGCTATTGAGCTGATTCGGAGAGCAAATTTAGTTGATGCTGAGTTTTACCTAAACACATATGAAGATGTAAAAAGACGAGGAGTAGAACCAGTTTCTCACTATGTAAGGTATGGGTACAAAGAAGGAAGAAATCCGAATAAGTTTTTTGATACTTCTTTTTATCGAAACTTTTATAAATTGGATGTCGAACTGAATCCACTCATAGACTACTTATTGTGCGAGGAAAATTATTTAAATAAAACTTCAGAACTCTTTGATGGACAACTATATTATTTTCTTAATGCAGATGTTATGTCTGCAAAGGTAAATCCCTTGCAGCATTACTTAACTTACGGTAAAGATGAAAGAAGAAAATTTACTTTAAGTCGATCTGTAACTGCCAATCAAAGCCCTTTACAGGTTAAAAAATTAACTTCTATTCCTTGTAAACTGTCGTCAAAGAAACTAACAATTCTAATACCTGTCTATAATGCACTTGAAGAAGTATTGGAATGTATTGATAGTGTAATTGTTAATACACCATTAGGAGAAAGTATTAACGTCGTTATACTTAATGATTGTAGCCCTGACCCGCGAGTTAAACAGTATTTAAACAAATATGTGAATATTAAAGGACTAACAATAATCCACAATGAGGAGAATATAGGGTACACCGGGAATGTAAATAAAGGGGTGGAAATAAGTAATACAGACGTAATTCTTTTAAATAGCGATACTATAGTCACACCTAATTGGTATAAGAATTTATTAATAGCAGCATATTCAGATGATAGAATTGGTACTGTAACTGCAGTATCCAATAATGCTGGAGCATTCTCGGTTCCTTATATTGGTACTAATGATATTGATGAATCTATAGGTATTTTCGGAACGTCGAGACTCGTTAGCAGTATTAATGAAATTGAAACGATCGAAACTCCTACGGGGAATGGCTTTTGCTTATTTATTAAAAGAGACCTATTAGAAGATATTGGCGACTTTGATATCGTTAACTACCCCAGAGGTTATGGAGAAGAAAACGATTTTTGTATGAGGGCCCTAAATAATGGTTGGGTCAATATTATTGATCCTAAGACATATGTTTACCATAAACGTTCCGCATCATTTAAAGAGTCTAAAGAAAAACTCATTGTTGAAGGGGTGGCTAAAGTTAAAGAAACACACCCTAATTACGACGGTGCAATTAAATCGATCTCTCAATCTAACTCTTTCAAGAAATTGCGTAAGGAAGTTGAGCTCAAGTTAAATACAGTCAAACCAAATGATAGTATTTTAAAGCCTAAAATCATGTTTGTTATCTCTACTAGAACTGGGGGAACACCTAAAACTAATATGGATTTGATGAATGGCTTAAAGGATATTTATGATTGTTATGCTTTGGCGTGTAATAGCGAATTAGTCGAAATTTTGAGGGCTGAACCAAAAGGTTACAAGCAAATTGAGGCGATAAAGCTAGATAAAAAAGTGAAATTTGCTACACATCGTTCATTTGAATATGAGAGAGTAGTTAAAAGCCTACTGATTAAATACAATATCGATCTATTGCATATTCGCCATATTGCTTGGCATAGCCTAGTGCTGCCGTCCATTGCTAAAGACCTATATATACCGGTAGTCAAATCATTCCATGATTTTTATGCAATTTGTCCTTCAGTAAATCTACTAGATGCAAAAGGTAGTTTCTGTCCAAAAGGTGTTACGAATGAAAACCCTAACTTATTGTGGAATGATGAAACTGTTACAGATATAGATGATAGCTATTTAAAAATGTGGCAAAAAAGAATGTCATCGGCTTTATCTCCGTGTGACTATTTTATTACCACCTCCCACAGTGCTAAAGATTTAATTGAAGAAAACCTAGAACCCGTAGGGTTTAGGAGCAATAGCTTTGAAGTTATTCCACATGGTAGGAATTTTGACAGCTTTGATAAACCCAAATTCAATAAATATCCTAAAAGTAAAATTAAAGTTTTATTACCAGGTAATATAACTATTTCAAAAGGTCGTGATTTAGTCGTTGAGATAAAGTCGCTTGATAAAGATAATCGAATTGAGTTTCATGTGTTGGGAACTTGTGATGACACATTGAAGCCTTTAGTGAATTATCATGGAAGTTACTCAAGAGAAGATTTCCAGAAAAAAGTTGTAGATATTTCCCCTGATATAGCGGCTGTTCTTTCTGTTTGGCCTGAGACTTATTGTCATACACTAACGGAAAGTTGGGCTTCTGGGGTGCCCGTATTGGGCTTATCATATGGCGCGGTAGAAGAGAGAATTCTGCAGCATGGAGGCGGGTGGTTAGTGGAAAACGATCCAAAGCAGTGCTATGAAAAGCTTATAGGTTTGCTAGACAACAAAGCGAGTTTTATAAAAGCTCATGATGATATTCTTGCATGGCAAAAGGGTTTTGGACTTACTAATACAGTCGAAAGAATGACGGGGCAATACTTATCTATTTACCAGACCTTGTTGTCTAAAGAACAAGACACATTGGCACCGGTAAAAAGAAAGTTGGGCTTTGTTTTAAAGGGAATTTATCCAAATGTTCCTCCTACAGCTTACGTCAGGCTTGTTGATTGGAAAGATTCGTTTGAACAAGAAACAGGCTTAAATGTGGAATTTGTAAGCTGGCAAACATTGATTACTGGTGATATCCAGAGGTTCAAAGAATTTGTAATACAGCGAGATGCAATACCAGACTATGCAGTTGATTGGTGTTTAAACTCACTAGCTAAAAATAACATTGAATATACTTATGAGATAGATGATAACTTGTTAGATGTACCTCTATCAGTTGATCCTGATGGCGTCTATCAGAGCTATAAACCCTATTTAATTAAGTTACTCAAAAATGCTTTCTCAGTACATGTAACTAACAATGAGCTGGCTAATGTCTGTAAACAATATAATGAAAATATTGTTATTCGACCAAATAGAACTTTCCCACAAAGATGGTCAATGGATTTTCCAAAAGAAGAGAAAATCTCATTGAAGCTTCCGAACAAATCAATCAATATTTTGTATTTCGGTTCAAGAACCCACCAAGAAGACTTAGAGTTTTTATTAGAGGTTTTAGAACAAGCAAATAAAGCAGGAGAAAGATACCACTTATCGATTGTTGGTTGTGGTGATATAAAAGAAAAGCTTAAAGACTTTGTAACTAGGTTAACACCGCCAAGCTCACGTTATGATATATTTGTTGACTGGTTAACGAAGATTTCGCACAACTTTGATATAGGGGTTGCCCCACTAGTAGATGAAAAGTTCGCAAAAACAAAAAGTTATTTAAAGTGCTTGGAATTTGCACAATTAAATTTACCTGTTATTTGTTCGGATGTAATGCCATATATAGAACTTAAATCTTTGGATCAATGCAAAGATATAGTTTTTGTTCCAAATAATATTGAAAGCTGGGTAGGCGCGTTAAAGGAAAAATAGAGATGTCCAAATTACCAAACACCTTAATTATAGGAGCCCAAAAAGGAGGCTCTACTTGGTTATATGATATTTTACGTAACCATCCTGAGGTATATTTACCGGAAAAAGTTGAGTTATTGCATTTTAGTAAAGCGGATTGCAATTCTGAAATTGCTAAAGAAAAATACTCTGCTCATTTTGAAAGCGTTCAGAAGCAACATAAAATCATTGCTGAAAAAACGCCCTCATATTTATGGACTTATGCACAGGATACAGAGGATTCACTATTTTCACCCGCTCACAATAAAAATTTAGTAGATGACGTTAAAAGTCAATTAGGCGGTGATATTAATATAATTCTTTCGTTACGCCATCCGGTGACAAGAGTTATATCTGCATTTTTTCACCATGCAAAAAGAGGTAGATTCCCCCTAAATTCATCATTTAACGATTCAGAAAAGTTTTTTGGAATGCTTGATATCGGTTTCTATGCAAGGCATTTAAAAGAGTGGTTAAAACGATATCCCAAAGAACAAATTCTAACTTTAATCATGGAAAGAGATATAATCTCTTCACCTAATACTGGTTGTGAAAAGCTTTCTAACTTTCTCAATATTAGTGATTTTCCCGAAAAAATAAACATGAAAGACAAGAGTAATAAAGGTGTTTCAAAGTATTGGGATGGGGATAAACTGACTACAGATTTAGAAGGTAGTCCATATATTTCCAAAGCAGAGATATTAAAATTGCTTGAATTTTACAAAGAAGACATGGATGAATTAAGAAATCTGTTGGGTGATGAACTTAAAGAGTGGAGTAAGATTGACGATTCATTGAGGGAGTTTTGTTCTCCAAAATTGCCAATTGCTGATAAGTATAATGTTCTATCAAACTCTGAAAGTATATATGGTCTTAATTCACACCATAGTGTTATGTTGGAGTTAGGAATAGATTTGTCAGCTCTAAGCTCGAAAATGTCTTCTAATCAAGTTGTTATCGAGCCTCCAGTTCGTTTGTCTAATGCTATTGCAATGCACCATAGCTCTATAGGCGCTTTTACTTATTTTACAAGTGGCTATATATATAACACACAAATTGGGAGGTATTGTTCTGTTGCTAGGGATGTGAATATTGGGCAGGGGAATCATCCTATGGATTGGTTGTCAACAAGTCCATTTCAATATGAAACCGGTTTTAAGTTTAAAGCGGGGAAACTTTTTGAACATGATATAGCTTATAAAGATATGCAAATACCTGAAGGGAATCGAGCTAAGGCTCTTGATTCTATTAGAAAACCATTAACTCGCATTGGAAATGACGTATGGATAGGTCATGGGGTTATTATTTCTGCTGGTGTCAGTATAGGAAATGGGGCTATCGTCGGTGCTGGCTCAGTTGTAACTAAAGATGTACCTGATTATGCCATAGTTGCGGGGACTCCTGCTAAAATTTTAAAATATAGATTTTCAGATGAAATAATAGATAAGCTTGTTAAATCAAAATGGTGGCAATACTCTCCGTGGGCACTTGCCAATGTTAACTTTTCAGATGTAAGTAGTGCGCTTGATGAAATATCAAAGTTAAAGGCATCAATGCAATTATTGCCATATAGTAGCTCGGAAATATCAATAGGAGATATTAGAGCACTCCAGCCGCGTTGAAAGAATACATCAAAAAAAGTAAATTTTTTTTATAGGTGTTGTAACAAGTTGTTAACAGCTGTGAGGTTGTAGGTATATTTTAATTATTTCTATACTTATGCCTTTAAATTTTTTATGAGTTACACTGACTGTGACATCCGGATATCAGGGTTTTCGGATGCCCCGTTTTTTTATACACAGCTTTGACTTCGTCAGTGGTAAAGGGGCGAATGTAGTTCAGGGTTACTCATATTACCTTCTTTGAGAATTCGAGCTTTCTGATGCGGTTTTAAATAGGCCTTGTTACTAGTTTTGGAAAGTTTTTTAGCTATTCTTTCTCTAAGTTGTTCTTTAATACTTTCGGAAAGCTTTTTCTAAACACACTGTGTAATGGCAGTATTCATCACTTTCCTGTTGTCTAATGGTGATTTTCCCCTAATTTAGGAAGTCCGTATGCTGGGGAAGGCTGAAGAATACATGACGCAACCTTGTTTGAATTATCTAAATGCAACCTCAGTGAGCTATTGAAGGGATTTGGTTGTACAATTTTTATTTTCCCTTTAATTCGATTACGTTACATAGTTAATAGAATGTTGTTCTTCGGTTTCTAACTTGGTGCGTGCTTGTGTATTGACCTTTTTTTCGTTCTAGTTATAATTGGTTTGAAATGTTGTAAATATAATTGAGGATTAACAATGAAACTTAAACTGGCATTGGCCTCTATAGCTATGAGTTTATCTTTTGCTACCAAAGCGGATTTATATCATAGTGAGTACACTAAGGTAATACAATTATTGACACATGATACCGATTTTGGTGGCTGCATGGCTCGATTAAAGCAAGGCTTTTCAGATGTTTCAGGTGGGCAGTGTGGTGTTTGGGTTTCTTTTTCGTGCACCAACGAATTACTTAGTGAAAACCAATCGAGAACTATGTGGGATGCGGTTCAAGTCGCCTACGTAGCAGACAAGAGTGTACGCATACAAGTAGATTCAAATAAAAAGCATAATGGACATTGTGTTGCTAAGCGTGTTGATATTCAGTAGCGAGCTAAGGGGCTTCTAGTTTGATAAGATATGTTGTCGCTTTTATTCTGACGATTTTCTTGGCACTTGCATATTGGTTGTTGAGTGGAGTCCCTTCGCAAAGTTATTCAATTAAAAAAACGGAAACTAGCAGTAGTAACTCTAATATTGATTTAGATGCGAACCACACTAAAGAAGTTACAGTTTTGCATCAAAAACAGCAAAATCCCGAGTTTTTGGGAGTGTTTCTTGATCCAGATAAAGATTTTGGAACTGGTAGTGCTGTAGATATTAGTTTAGGTGAACTTAAAAGCCCAGACGATATAGTTGACTATATCTCATCAAGCTCAGCTATTGCTTTCCTTGGACAGGAAAAAGATCCTGATAGGATCAACTTAAGTGAAGGCGAAAGTAAAATTCGGCATGTTGGGGAGTTTAAGGAACCATATGAATCTGATTCTGAACGGTCTAGCCCTCCTCGTCATATTGGTGAGTACTTGGATCCCTCTAAAACTACAGAGTAACTTAGTCTGAAATTCCTCCAGGAAAATCTAGAAATTTTTTGTTTGTAAAATTAAATAAGATAGAAGGTGTTCAGAGAAACAAATACACCGATGTTTTAGAGATGAAGATATCCATTTAATTGTTGGGAAATGTTATTGCATTGTAGGTGTTATCAACAAATTATTTCATAGCTGGATCTTCTTTGATTACAAACACCGATTTTTATAAAATTAAAATCTACATTCTCAGCTTTTATGCCAATCAACATAAAGATCTAATTAACAACTCCCTTACAACCTGAAAAGGCTCTACTGGGTGTGCTCCCTTAGACCCTATGAATACCCGCCTTTAATGATTATAGCTTTAAAAATCATGGGTAACGCTTGAGTACTTTACAGCGTTAAGTGATTTTTTGTTAATTCCTAATGTTTTTGGTTAAATTAACCGCTTGGGGAGTGATACGTTAACATGCAATTTTTATAATTTACAAACAGTTAGTGTAGCCCTTTCGATATGAGCCATTTTATTCCCTGGCACTACCACGGCGTTGTTAAATGTGCCTAGCTAAAACTAAAAAGTAGAAACTTTTACACTTAAATTGTATTCTATAAGAGTAACAGAGCCAATTTTTATGGAGTGAGTGATATGAGATTATTAAGTGTTTATAAAATAGCATTACTATTGAGCGCTTTAGTATCATTATCAGTGTTCGCTACTGTACCTATTGCTCCAATTAGTATTGCAGTAAAACAGCCAAATGGGTATGAATTTAAAATCTATCCAAAAGGCGATATAAATCGAGAATGGATTGAAACAGCTGATGGTAAGGCCGTTTCTAAAGTAAATGGAAAGTGGTTTTATCTAATTAAGGCTAGCGATGGTTCACCTCAAATATCTCCTTTGGCAGTGGGTGAGCTCTCAAGTTTAGATTTAAAAAAAATACCGTTTGCAACAGATTTAAATTTTACTAAAGCGCCCCAAAATAAGCAGGAATCTATCGATATACCTCACCCTTTAACTTTGGGTAGAAGCCCGTCTTATAATTATCAAAGAATTGAATCGAATAATTCTATGACTGAAAAAACGGTGCAAAATGGTGCACCAGCTGCTTTTACTCAGAATATATTACTTTTAAGAGTCTCGTTTACTAATCAAGCATTTAAATACGACGCTGCTAGTTTTGAACAGCTAATGTTTTCGGGTTCACAAAGTGTTAAAGATTATTTCCTTAAAGCTTCTCACAATAACTATACTTTAGTAGGTGCAACTGAAAGCGAAGGGCAAATAAATGATGGTGTCGTATCAGTATCATTAAATTTAGAACATCCAAACACAAAATATGGCAGTACTGAAATGGTGCATGCTGCATTTGCAGCAGCTGATCCATATATTGATTACTCAAGCTTTGATACAAATGGTGATAACTCAATTTCTGCAAAGGAGTTATCGATAGTATTAATTGTTGCGGGTTATGAAAACTCCTACGGTGGTTCTAGCGCTTTAACGCCTAGAGTATGGGGACATAAGTCTTCAGTATCTTCGGTAACACACGACGGTGTTACTTTATCACCTTATACTATGTTTGGTGAGCGTCATGCAACGAGCTTAGCAAATGAACATCAGGCAACAATTGGTATTATGGCGCATGAATTAGGCCATCTCATGTTGGCTTTACCAGACCTATACGATACAGATGGAAGCTCTTCTGGTGTTGGTGCTTGGGGCTTAATGGGTGGGGGAAGCTGGAACTACGTGTCAGGTCACCAAGGGTCAACACCTGCAGGTATGTTGGCATGGAGTAAAGACCAAGTAAATTTCTCTCACATAACAGATGCTTCTGCTGGGGCTACCTCTATTTCATCAACTACATTAGGTCAAACAGCCCAACGCATTTGGATAGACAAATATAAACTTGGCGAGCACTTTTTGTTAGAAAATAGAACTGATGATGAGTATGACAGAGGGTTATCAAACCATGGGCTATTGATTACTCATATAGATCCGTCACAAAGCAATAATAAAAATGATGTAAAAAGGTTAGTTGATGTTGAAGAGGCTGACGGGAGTAACGGCGCAGGAAGTACAAGTGTTTATCCTGGGGCAAATAACTATATGAACTTTAATTCAGCTTCTAATCCAAATTCAAACAAGAATGATGGTTCTGTTACCAATGTCGAAGTGAATGGAATTTCATTGCTAAATGGTGTCATTAGTATTAATGACATTTCGATGGAATCATCAACAAGTTCACATGGGTACCTTACATATATGAATAATGCTACAAGTGTTTCGGCTTTTGGTTGGAGTAACCCAGCTGCTTGGACAGCGCTTAGGTATACTAATTCAACAAGTTTAACGACCATAGATGGGGTTCAGGTTCATTCATGGGAAGCCGGGAGTGCAGATTTATATATTTACGATTCCATATCAGGTAATGGAGATTTAGGTACATTAATGCATTCTCAACTTAATAACCCTCTTTTAGGTGGCTATAGTCGAATAATCTTAAATCAACCATATACTTTTCCAGTTAATAGTGATGTTGTTATTGTTTTAAAAATAACGCTAAATAGTCTAACTTACCCTGTTAGTTTTGATACTAGTGAATCGACTTCATCAGGGCGAGGTTTTGTAAGAAGCGGTAATTCAGGCTCATTTTATAGCATGTTTTCTGGATATGGCGATTTGGCACAGTATTTACTGCTCTCAGGTGGCGACTTTGATAATGATGGTATTCCTGATGAAATAGACACTGACGATGATAATGACGGTATGCCTGATGCTTTTGAAGAACTGTATGGCCTAAACCCACTGGATGCATCAGATGCATCTGTAGATTTAGATTCTGACGGTCTTACTAATTTAGAAGAGTATCAACTGGGTACAGACCCAACCGATAATGATACTGATAATGATGGAATATTAGATGGTGTTGATACGATTCCAAATGGCATTTGGGTTACAGGGCAAGCTGGAAATGGAGGAACAATCTCACCAACATCTGTTGAAGTTAACTCAGGCTCAACGACAGTGTTTAATCTAACGCCAGAAGAAGGCTATAGTGTACGTGGCGTGTATGGCTGCGATGGCGTTAGAACAGGAAATACATATACAACAAGTGAAGTGACATCAGGTTGTACTGTCACAGCTTTGTTTAAGTCAAATGCCGAATCAAACCAAGGGCAAAAGAGGAGTTTGCTTTTTAAGATTATTGCTGCACGGGCTAATATTGCTAATTAGTTGTTTTGTTTAAAGGGTTGTAGAATAAGGTATTTTAATTGTGGCTGATGAAACCAAGTTAGTTGTAGTCTTAGGAATGCATCGTAGTGGCACAAGTTTGATGACATCAGGTTTGTCGTCTTTAGGAGTTGATTTTGGCGGTGAACTTATGGGGGCTTCACCTAGCAACCCTAAAGGTCACTGGGAAGATAACGATATTGTTTCTCTAAACAATCGGGTTTTAAATAACTCGAGTATGAAATGGGATTCGTTAGAGAGCTTGCAGCATGTTCGGTGGCAAGATAACCAAGATCCACTTCTTTTGGAAGGAGTGCAGCTTATTAAAAGTAAATTAAAGCACTCAGAAAAGGTATTTGGGTTTAAAGATCCGCGAACAATTAGAGTGCTTCCGTTTTGGTTTAAAGTTTTCGAGTTAGTTGAAGTTGTGCCCAAAATAGTTTTTGCCTTTAGAAATCCTGTGGATGTTTGCAAGTCATTGCAAAAAAGAGATGGTAAGAGCATTTACGAATCGCAACTTCTTTGGCTAATTCACAACCTTGATAATCTTTTAGTTTTAGATAGAGCAAACTATAAAACAATTTTCGTTGATTTTTATGACTTTTGTAAGAACACGAAAGGTGAACTAAAAAGATTATCGAAGTTTCTTGGACTTCAAACTAGTGAAGCCGCAATTCATGATTTCTATTCATCATTTTATGATGAGAATTTAGTATCACAGAAGTCGACTCCTTTTCAAATATCACATGCGGAATATTATTTGACTGTTGCCAAAAGTGCATACTCTTTACTGAGATTAAGAGCTGAAGAAGATTGTTCAACCCAGCCAGATTTATTAACGAAAGTTGTCACAGATTGGAGGTGTGGAAGAGAGTTATTGATAGAGCAGTATCTTTTATTAAAAGAGCGCCCAGATATAATTAGTTCTTCACATACCGTTAATAATATCCAGCTTAATAAACATCTATCAGAGTTTCATAAAAAACTCGATAAGATGGGTGAGAATTTAGAAAGTAATTTATCAAATAAGCTTGATACGCAAGTTGGGCAAATTCTTTCAGGCGTAGATAATTCAAAAAACACTACTGTTGCTTTAGCTTCTGGTGAGATTGAAAAAATATTGTTTGCAGTTAAGCGCTCTAATCTAGAAAAATATACAAAGATAGAGCGGGGGCTTAAGGAGATAACTTTAGGTCTTGAAGCTAAGTTTAGAAATGAATTACTAAGCTTAAAAAATAGAAATCGAAACTTATATCAAAGACAAAATCGGCTCGAAATTCAAAAACAAGCAATTCTCAACTCTTGGTCATGGAAAATTACAGCACCATTGCGATTTTTAGCTCAAATCTTTAGTCGGTCGTGAATAGCATTTAGTCTAACATATGCTAAAGAAAACTTGGCTTGTACTGCTGTTTATTTGGTTTGGTAATTTTTGAGTTTAGGAAGAGAGATAATCCCCTAATTTCAATAGTAATTTTATTGGTTTAACTTTGTAGTATGAGCAAAAAAATATTTTTTCATATAGGTCCGGGAAAAACGGGAACATCAGCAATTCAGGCTTGGTTACTCGAAAATAGAAAATTGTTGTCTGAAAATGGAGTTTTATATCCATCACATGAACAATCGGAAAATAAAATAAGTTCAGGAAACTTTAAATCAATTCTGAAACTTCAAAAAGGCGCTTGGTCAGTCGATAATGAACGATTAAAAGATTTAGTAGCTGACTTCGAAAAATCTGAGTATAAGTGTTTACTACTTTCATCTGAGCATTTTTTTCTACTTGTCGAGGAGTTGAACGCTATAGTCCCGAGTGCAGTATTTATCATGTACTTGAGAAACCCTATTGAGCTTTTAGAATCAAACTATAATCAGGGTGTAAAACGACATGGTTTTGTAAATAAATTTGATGTTTCTTTAAAACGTCGAAAAATTAATATACCGCGTGTGACGAATATTTTAAATTTGCTTCCTGATAACCAAGTTATTGTAAGGTCTTACGACCTTGCGCTCGAGCTTAAAGGTGGAATAATCGAAGACTTTACTTCTTTATTTGGTGTGAAAGCTAGTATTAAACACAGAGTTGTCAATACTTCGTATAGTTTAGAGGCTTTAGAACTCAAAAGAGCTTTAAACTTATTTGAAATTGGGAATTTAGCAAGTCAATTAGATAACGTTTTACAACGTTTCGACAGGGGGATTAAATATTACTCTTTGATTCCTCCAGATATTTTTGAAAGCTATAAAAAAGACTCTATTCATTTGATATCGGAGTTAATTGAAAAGTACGCTTTGACCTCTTTAATGCCTGTTATTGAACTAATTAGTGATTATCAACAAAGGCCTTATTTCTCTCAGGCGGTTTCAAATGAACAAATTGTAGAAGTTATTGAATATATAAAGGTTGAAAATTTAACGCTATTTAATAAATTGTCTGAATGTATTGCTGCTCAATCTAGTTATGAGCTTGACTATATGGTTTTGTACAAAGCTTTAGAAATTGAGAGTACTAAATTAGATTTAAGTTTAATGTTAAATAGTGAGGTTGTATCAGCGCTGGATTCATTAACTATAGCGGAGAAAAATAAGCCAAAAGTAGCTTTTCAACTAGCGCACTTGTTTGAAAGCTTAGGCTACAAAGAGCTTTCAGAAAATTTCGTTGCTTATTGTTGTCACTATAATTCTGAAGATAAAAATTACTACAACACATTAGTCAAACTTCACCATAATAATCAACCGGTTGAGGTAAATAAAAGTGTATTTAGTAAAGTTCTGTCATTTTTGAAGTCTAAGTTTAATCACTTATCAAAATCAAATGGTAAAAATGGATGAGTGGTATTTGTGTTTTACTTGCCACTTATAATGGTGAAAAATTTATTGATGAACAATTAGCGTCTTTATTTTCTCAAACAGTTTTACCTAATAAGATCTTTATTAGCGACGACAATTCAACTGACTCTACAAGCTCGCTTGTAGAAAGTTGGCAAAAGCAATACCCAAATATAATAGAGCTTCATGGAAACATCTCAGGTTGGCATGGGCACGTTGGTAATTTTGCTTATTTATGTGAACTTGCAAAGAAGTCACAGTGTGAGTATTTTCTTTTTTGTGATCAAGATGATGTATGGTATCCAAATAAAATTGAAGAATTACTGCGAAAGTGCCATTCGATTGAGCAAATTAGCAAAATAGCTGATAAAACAAGAGCTGTACTTGTTCATTCTGATTTGGAAATAGTTGATGAGCAACTAAATACGCGTGCATTGTCGTTTTTTAAAGACCAAAAGCTGCCAGATTCGAATTTACACTCAATGCCTAAGCTGTTAATTCAAAATGTTGTTACCGGCTGCACTACGCTGTTTAATCGTGCCTTGTTAGAGGCGGCTACACCGCTACCTAAAGAAGTTATTGTACATGATTGGTGGTTTGCTATTGTTGCAGACTTAGAAGGGGTGACAGCATTTGTTGATAGCCCTCTTGTAAAGTATAGACAGCACGACAATAATTCAATAGGTGCTGTTAAGAATGAAAATAGAATACAATTATATATAAAAGCTTTTAAACATTTGAAACTAAGTTTCTTGCAAGCTAAGACACTTAATAAGCTATATGGCGATAGTAAAGTTAATGAAATAAGGGACTTTGTTTCTTTTTATAAGCAGCCTTTTGGTAAGCAAAAGGCACTTGTTCAAAGACTAGTCAATAATCCAAATTGTAAAATAGAAAAGTCATTACTTTACTTTGCACTCTTTCTATGTTCGATGTACAGAATACGCTAGAACATTTAATTACTCATTGATTTAAAAGGTTTAACTATATACCCAATATGTTAGTTTTAAATGTGAACTAATTCAGTTTGTTTTTTAGTCGTTGGTATTCAATTTAAGCCTGTTATCTAAGACTTGAGATAAACTTAATTTAGGCGTATCTAATTTTAACTGTTATAGTTCGCTTTAAAATAAAATAAAATAAAACTTTCATTTTGGTATGATCAATAGAATTATCTTACATATAGGCACACCTAAGTCAGGCTCTACTTCAATCCAAGAGTTTCTAAAAGCTAATAAACACCACTTACAAGAAAGCGGTACTTATTATTTACATACTAAACAACAGCATTATGTTCGTAGTCTCGTTATAGCGAGCATGAACCCAAGTAGAAATGATTATTTTACCAAAAATAATGAATTATATAGCCAAAATGATAGAGAAACTTGGAATGCTGAAGTATTAAATAACTTCGATTTGGCTATGCAGCAGGTACCGAAAAGTATTCATACTCTTATTCTTTCTTGTGAAGGTTTCTTTGGACAACTAAGTGGCTGTATTGAGGAGCTTTCCACTCTAAAATCTATTCTTAGCAAGTATTCAGAGAATATAAAAGTTATTGTTTATCTAAGAAGGCAGGATGAAATGTCCGTTAGTTTGTACAGCTCCAAGCTTAGATTAGGATCAACTAAACGTGAATTATTGAGCCCAAAACCATCATTTGATTACTATAAAAATTTATGTAATTGGTCTGCTGTTTTTGGGAGGAAGTCAATTAAGGCTCGTATTTTTGATAAAAATCAGCTTTCTTCGTATTCTTTGATTGATGACTTTATTAAAGCTGCGGAAATAACACTCCCAAATTACGATAAACCTTTCAGTACGAACGAAACATTGTCAGTGATTGCACAAGAAGTTTTAAGAATCTTAAATTTAGGGTTTTCGAATTTTCTACAGCATAAACCAAATAGGAAAAATCAAATACTAAAAGAATATATAACAGAGGTAATTAATAGTGAGTTTTCTGGATCTGGTTTACTACCGAGTAGGAGTGAAGCCGAAGAGTTTATGAAACAGTATAAAGAGTCAAATGCTAAATTGCACAAGGAGTTCTTTAAAGGCGAAACTCTTTTTTCTGATGACTATACTAATTATCCCGTTAATTCAATTATTCCTGAAATTCCAGAAAAAGCCCTATCCCTAGCTTTTTCTAAAATTTCAGAGTTTGAAATAATTTGGCGTAAACAATTATTACACTACGGTGTAAGTCTAAAAGAACATCAAACAAACGTTGATTTAACTGAGTTGCTGCTCAGTAGTAAATTAGCCTACATTGAGGGATATAGGCCCTCGCATAGAATACTACCTATTCGAACTGGCTTTGTTTAAAGTGATAGGGTTGAGATCATCTAATATTGAGGATGTAATTACCCTAAGCTGTATACATACCATATTTGAATGTTTAAAAAGGTTTTTTAACTCTAAAGCTGAAACCCAAAATTGATGTTCGTCATGAGGCATATCAGGTTCAACATTACGAACTTCGAATATGCTTTCATAATGAAGGAAACGACCACCTTCTTCGGAATGCTCAAACGTTCTGTACACTTCACCAAGTTTTGTTACGCCATCTGTATTTTCGCCTGGGTATAACATGACACTTGGTGACAGGATTACACCATTATCAATACCAGATTCCTCTATGACGCTAATTAAAAACTCCACCTGGCCGTTAATACATCGCCGGTATAGTAAGCAAAGGCCTTTACCTTGTATAGTTAGCAGTGGTTGCGTCCAATTGCTAATTTCTCTTGTCGCAGCTTTAACTCGGAACAAACTTGCTGCAACACGTTGTGTTGAAAGATCTATTAAATTAGCTCCATTTATCTGCCACTTAAGTAGCTTATCTAGAGGTATTATTTTGTGTTTGTTTTTATACGTAGCTTTTTGTCTAAAGAAATAAGTAAGTAACTCTTCATTAATTGGAGTTTCAAGCAATTCTTTGCTGAGAAAATGGTCCCAATCATACATTGCTAAAAGAGATCTTAGGTCTGTATTAATGAAGTAATCTTGCTGTAGTAATGTAAATAGAGAGTTTAATTCTACCCAGCACGTATTTTGTGTGGATTCTAACTTATTGTACACTTCCACGTAGTTATGAGTTTTACTCTTTTGATAGTACAGCTCTCCAAGATCAGTTTGCATTGTAAAATTAAGCAACCTAGAGTCAGATTTAAAATTAAGAAAATAAGGTAAAAAGTCCGTGTCTTTACCACCATGGAGTTTCATGTAATTCGCTGCGGTGGACTGAATTGAAGGCCCAAATTGTACTATTCCCGTGTTTCCTGGCTCGGCCCTAGCCTGTAAGCAAATCCATATTTTATTATGATGAATATTAATTAGAAGACCTGTTACAGCACTTTGCGGTTGATAAAGTATAGTTTTTGTTTCTTTTGTTAATTCGTTTTGTATACCAACAATATGAAAAAAACCGCCTGATTTATGCGAGACAGCTCCATCGGTTAGTGTCCAATCACTTTGCGATTCAAAAGTAACAGGGGTTAGGTTGAATTTATTTCTATTAAGTATTTCTTGCCTAAAACTTAGTAGTTCGCTTGCTTTATCATACGTTCTTATCATTTACAATACCTTCAATGCATTCTTTATAGTCGAATAGGCTTAATTGATTTTGGTCTACACCGGCAATGTCATAATATTCAATATCTACAATATTACAGATTCTTTTATATATAGGGGGGGGTTGCATGGTACGGGGGGTGACAATGATTAGCTTTGAATGCTCTTGCATCCAAATTGCGTTAGAGCATTCAGCACCTCTAATAGCTATAATACCTTTACATTTGTTAAAAGTCTTAATTTGGTGAGTAATCGAGTGGGCTCCAGGCTCGTATGAATTAACTTTCACCCCTTTAGAGCGAAGGTATTCAACAAAATCATCAACGTCGATTAAGGATCTTCTAGATACGCCATAGCCTTTTATTTCAGCTTGGCCATCTTCACTATAAAAGTGAGGTTCTGAAGAACGCTTTATAATTAAGTAATCGGTTGTATTTTCAAGCTCAAAGTTATCAACGGCTGACAAACATTTATTGCGAATATTTAAGATATCTCCTTTCAACCTCTCCATTGAATTGGTTTCTCGTAAACTAGCCCGAAGAAAAGGATTATTTCTAAATTTCTGTATATGTGGATTTTGGCTATACTCATCATCGGTCATAATGCTAGGTTCGTGAAGCATGATATCCCATCGTTCTATATCATACTCTTTTGTTGTATTGTCTGTTAAGTTACGAAACGATACTTCTAAGTTTAGAGCATCAAATAATTCCTTTAGAGTTTTATTCATGATGGGCCCACAATCATCAACGACAATTCGCCATTCAGTATAGTTTTGGGTAGATAAAAAGCTGATAGCTCTGTGAAGGCCAGGAAGCGCGTAACCCCATAGAAAGTGGCAGAAATGTTCTTTACTGCCATAAGCTCCATAAGAGTGGCTAAAAGTAAGATATAGTGTTTTCTTTATCATTAAGTTAGGGGGCATTGTACAAAGTAAAAATTTGATCTAAATTAACTTATAGGAATAAGAGTTTCAACGAAAAAAGAGTTAATTTAAATAACTCCTATCAGTTAAAAATTTGAGTATTTTAGCTTTTCGATATAATAGTTTTGTGTCTATCTTCTTCCCTGAATAATGTAGACATCTTTTATTTAGAAAGTGAAGTACAATGAGAGGTGCTATGAAT
The DNA here is from genome assembly GCA_030432465.1 of Gammaproteobacteria bacterium. Classification (GTDB taxonomy): domain Bacteria; phylum Pseudomonadota; class Gammaproteobacteria; order Enterobacterales; family Kangiellaceae; genus Aliikangiella. The sequence continues at coordinate 23,828 of JAUIHB010000002.1, read as the reverse complement.
ACCAATAAATACCTCCAAGAATTCAAAGGTGAAGCCGTAAGGGGGCATTTAAAGGAAATAGTTACCTGAATTTGGGGTAGGTATAGTTCTGTCTATAACAAAGCAAGGCTAATACATACTTTTAAGATAAAAAGGTGCCGCTTTCATAGGCACCCAATTAGAAATGTTATCGATTATTTATTCTCTAGAGCTTTTATGCGGTTTTGCATATCAGCAATTACTTTATCTTTTAATTTTACTTGCTTTATTAAAGCTTGTATTGCTGCAAGTGAAACACCAGAAATATCAGATACAGAGATTTTATCTGATTTATCTCCATTCAAACCAAATGCATCATGGAAGTCTTCAGACATTGGTCCAATGTGCTTGATTGCGTCATCATGTTTTATATAGTTCCACATTAGAATATCTAGTGAGCTAATCTTATCTAGAATTTCAGCTGAGTTGAGTTTTGTAAAATTTTCTTTTAGAAGCTTTGAAGAAGAAAAATCAGAACCAGTTGCTGTTATAGTACCTGTAATGTTTAAATCACCTTCTTTGCTTAACTGAAACTCTTCACCTTCGTAAGAATTATTCGTTATTCTCACGCTTCCATCTTCATGGCGAAACTGCAGGTTCCATTTACTGGGTATGCCTGCACCTGGAGATGTATTTACGGCAGCTATTTTGGTCGTTCCTGCATTTCTCAATTCCATATTATTGGCATATACATCAGCAGTATTGGTGTTTTCAATAATAATATTAGGTTGCGAGTCATCAGCAGTCATTACATGCAAATCTGCGCCTGGGCTGGTAGTTCCCATGCCAATATCGCCGTCTGACGCAATGTATAAAGCGTTATTATTGCCAGAGCCAGAGCTTGGTTGAATTCTAAATGGAAGCTTACTACCATTAGTTGCATCACGTATAAAAAAATTAGCTTCATTACCAGCTAAATCCCAAGTTTGCGCTGTAAAACCTGAAGAACCATCCTGCTCTAAGCGCAACGTTGGAGTGTTCCCGTCTTTTAAGTGAAGTTGAACGCTAGGGGTCGATGTACCAAAACCAATGCGACCGCCATCATCAACATATAATGAATTACTAGGTGCGCTGGCTTCAATTGTGAAAGGAGTACGGCCTCCAGTAACATCATCAATAGAGAACTTATTAGCACCACCGTTACCGGAATCATTAGCAGTTAATTGCCAATCATTTGAAGGAAATGACGCTGAATTACTAGTGTCGTCAAATTTAATACGTAGGTTATTTTCTTTTAACCTCAATGTATCAAAACCAAAACTTTCACCATTTACGCAATCTTGCCCGATACAAGCACTTCCATCTACAATCAAGTCATCTAGAATCTGTTGGTCTGCATTGACGTTAATAGATGTGGTTAAAGCAACAGAAAGAGCGCTCATTTTAAATAGTTGATTAATTTTCATAGCAGGCCTCTTAATTGCTTAAGCCAAGTTGAAGTTTTGGCTTTTTTTCATGTATTTGTTCAAACGTTTTTACAGAAAAGTTTTCAGTTGTGAACTTACCTCCCATGACATCTATTTTACTGATGTAGCCTTTAGAGTCTTTAGGGCGACCATTGTTTAATGAGTCACTTACTTCTTTTAAGAAGGTAACTGCTTGAATTTGATAATTAAATGTTCCGTCGTTTGGTAAATCTAAGCTGTCTACATCAAGAGATGGAGTGTCGGTTTCAAAAGATTGAAAGAAACCATTAGGGCCAGAGACTGAAATAATATATTTATCGTAGTGTTTAACAGGTGTAAAGTCGATATGATTGGCTGACTTTGTCACGCTGATCATTTCTGATTTAGCTTTTTGTAACTCAAATATGTTAGCGTTAGCCAGTGCACTGCCACTGGCAAAAGCACAAACCAAAGCTAGGGGGAGCTTGTTGTACATAATTGTTTCCTCTATTTTTAAGCTCCCTTAAGACAGATAAATTTCTGCCTATTGAGCTTGACGATATTATTATAATTTTAAGAAATTCTTACTAGTTTAACAAATATTTACAAATGTGAAATAATAGATTGCATTAATTTTGGTCTGATCAGTTGTGGTCATGAGATAATTACTCTCTTTATATGGTCTATGTTGTATTCGAATATTTGCATTAAAGAGTTTGTTTGCAAATGGTAACTTTAATACTGTTAATTATTTTGGGGTATAAGTTTGTTGACAATCGTCAGCAAGACCAACAGTTAGATAGAGCGGAATTTAAATTTGTCTAACAAAGTTTGTAAATCCTTTTTAAACCCATCTTTATTTTCTTTCTTACTCAGAGCTTGAATTAATAGAAACTTGCTTTTTTGGCTCGATGTAACCTGATAAATCCAGGCTGATTTGTCGTTTTTAATGGCTAGAGCTTCAGTAGCTATAGCTGGAATACCACCAACTTTAGCAGGCATACTATTTATTATTTCAACCTCAGATAAACTTTTTGAGTTATTTAAAAAGGTATGTGCTAGTTTTTCTGTGTTTTGAATCTCTGAAGATAGTTTTCCATGACTAATAACTACCGAAGCGTCAGGGTAGTTGTTAGATATAAGTACAACAGAGTTAATGTTTCGTTGTACTAGTTTAAAATTAACTGTATTCGTTAACATAAAAGGCAGGCCGGTATATAGGCGAGCGTTATCATTGGTTTGTACTGCAATACTATACAGGCTTTGCTTAATGGCATTTTTGTGCTGCTTACTTGAACTTTCAGGGTAGCTGGCTTCTATTTGTAAGCTAGATAAGTTATCGCCAGCGATTAACCATAGTTTTTCATAGTAAGTACCAGCAATAACTTGCCTTAAGGTTAGTAGCGTGCAGTTTGCACCATTAATTTCAACTTGTTGTGAGTTGATTAGCTGTAGTTGATTTTTAAATAAATTATCAGCGCTTAGTTTAGCGCGATATTGCTCATAAGGGATTTCAACCTCATTGATTCTTATGCGTGAAAAGGTTTCTGGTTGTACAAACCCATAATGCTCTTTCGTCAACTTAAACCCTTCAGGCTTTTGCAAGCGCACTTTCATACCCTGGCTAATTCTAAACGTTTGTACTAAAGGTTCCGATTTTGGCTGGTCAGAGGTGCTAGAACAAGCACCTAATAGAGATAGCGACACCGCTAAAGCTAGTGTAGGTAAAGGCTTTATCATAATTGCTATTTGATATACGAAAATTTAATTAAGAGTAACAAAAATTAATCTAAGTGAATAGATTGTTAAGTGATTAACTATGGACTAAAATTGTTACAGTTTTTCCAATAATAACAATGCCCCCTGAGTGCAACGTCATGATAAATCAATCCACGGTAAATTTGCTTAAAACACAGTTAATTAAGCAATGTAAAAATTCGTTGTTAAAATATATACCCATTACTGGCTTAGCGTTCACTTCTTCGCTTGCGTTTGCTTCTACATTGAATGCGGTTTTTACCCCAGCAGATGTTGGGCCAGGTAGTACAGCTAAGCTCACTTATACGATTACAAATAGTGCTGGCACAGTCGCGACAAATACTGACTTTACAGCGGTATTGCCCACAGGTCTGCTTCATGCAACTCCTGCGAATGCACAAACGAATTGTTCAAATGGTACACTCACTGCACCAGACGGTGGTACAACGTTAACCTTTGCTGATTATGATATTGCAGCAGCAAGTAGTTGTACTGTGTCACTCAATGTTATAGCGCCTAATACGGCTGGAACTTATACCCTTCCAGCAATTAATATTACGTCTAGCAATGGAAGCAGCAACTCAGCAGCAATTGGTTTAGATGTGTTAACAACGCGTCCTGGTATTACTATAGCGGCGTCGCCAAGTTCGATTAATGTCGGGGGCGTTAGTACCTTAACCTTTACAATTGATAACTCTCTAAATGCTAGCCGGGTTGGCAATCTTGATACTTCTGTTAACTTGCCGTCAGGGTTAGTGGTTGCTGATGTGCCAAATGCCAGTACGGATTGCGTTTCAGGTTCAGCACCTAATACGACGATTACTGCGCAAGCTGGTAGTAGTTCAATTACACTTGATGCCAATGGTTCTACATTTTCTCCTGGATTCGAGGTGCTAGCTGCTGGTGCTTTGTGTACGTTAACGGTTGATGTAAAAGCGTCCGGTTTAGGAGAGCAGTTAGTTGAAACAAATAGTTTACTTGCTGATTTTACAGATAGTGGGTTTGCCACAACCAATATTACATCTACCCCAGCTTTTGCATTAATGTCGTTTGCTCCTAATCCTGCTGTGCCAGGTGGTAGTACAGAGCTAAACATTGCATTAACAAATTATAACCGTAGTGAAAGTGCGACCAATATTGCTTTTACCGATGACTTAAATGCGGTAGTTGCTGGTATGCAGGCAGCTGGGCTGCCATTGAGTGTTTGTGGTGGTACCTTAACAGGCTCACCATTGCTTTCATTCGCTGGGGGCACAATTGGCCCTGGTGAAACTTGCTCATTTAAGTTACCTGTTACTATTCCGGCAGCAGCTGCTGTGGGTAATTATACAAATACAACAAGTTCATTTACCTTTGATTTAGGTAGTGCACCGCAAACATGGAATCCCGTTTCTCATAATTTAGCAATTACACAGGCTCCTACCGTAACACTTGAATTACTGAGTCAAGCGAATCTAATCAAAGAGCCTATTGCTGCCGGTGATGACTTGGTTGCACGTTATACGATTACCAATATTGACACGATAAATGCGGCAGGAGGCATTACTTTTTATACAGAACTGACTAACGCCCTTCCTTTTCCTGTTTCGGCGAGTTTGCCAGCTGCTGGTTTTTGCGGTGCGGGCAGTGCGATAGGTTTTACCTATCCATCTACAGATGTTCAAGGTGTGACTGTAACAGGGGGAGCTATTCCGGCGGGTGGTAGTTGTACTTTCGATGTGATAATAACAGTGCCAGACTCCCAGCCTGCAGGTATTTATTCTTTAAAAGCTGAAAATGGGTCAGCGACTATTGATGGTGAAACTCCCTTAATATCGGATACCAGTGATACATTTACTGTGGTTACTGCGCCGAGTTTATCAATTGCCTTACCGGGGACCGTTAAACCCGGAGATTCAGTTGATGCGACATTTACGCTGACAACGAATGCGAACTCGGAAAATGTATCTGATATCGCTTTCACGGTAGATTTGAATAGTTCGCTATCAGGATTGGTTGTCTCTTCATTCTCTGCGAATACCTGTTCTGAAGCGCCTACTGGTACATCGATGATTTCTATCGCTGCAGTAACACTCGCTTCAGCTTCAAGTTGTAGTTTTGTCGCAACACTTGACATACCAGCAAGTGCACCTGCTGGAACTTATGCAATTAGTTCTTCAACTGTATCCGCAACAGTGAATGGCGCAGTTGTTACAAGTCCATCAGCATCGGTTGATCTAAAGCTACAAGAGCTTAGTTTAACTATGAATGTAGCTGATGCGGAAGTTGTCCCGGGTGCTACCACACAACTCGATTTCACATTAACTAATGTGTCAACAACATCAGATCTTACAAGTATTGCATTTACTTCCAATTTAAGCGCTGGTTTATCAGGCTTAGCTGCGACCTCTTTACCTGTAAACCCCTGTGGTGGAACAATATCTGGCACAACTTTTTTGATTTTATCCGGAGCTAGTCTAACCGCGGGAGATAGTTGTAGTTTTAGCGTTGAGGTACAGGTTCCTGGTGGCGCCGCAGATGGAAGCTACGACCTATTAACAAGTGAAGTTACTTCTTCTTCTGTTGACTCTGATAGTGCGAGAGCGTTTTTGGTCATAGAGCAAGACTTAGCACCTAGTGTGGTATCGATTACTTCGACTAAATCACCATTAGCGGGTACATCGCCTATCCCAATGGAAATTGTTTTTTCAGAAGAAATAAACTCAACTACTTTTGTAAACAGTGACTTACTTGTTTCTAATGGTAGTGTTACCAACTTACAAGAAGTGTCTGCAGATAAGTATACTTTCGATATAATCCCAAGTGCTGATGGTGTCACCATTACAGCACAATTACCGGCTGGTGTGGTTGCAGATTTAGGTGGTTCGGCGTTGTTAAATACGGCATCGAGCGTTTTTTCTATCGATTATGATACCTCAGCACTTCCGAGCGCGGTTATTGATGTAATATCGGGCTCTAAAACAAGCTCTGAAACATTATCTGCAACAGTGACTTACGCCAATGCAACGCAAGTGTTCTTAACAAATGATAAAGTAAACTTGCTGTTTACAGGTTCGGCGAGCACCACTAATTTTGTCGATAATAATACACCAAATCCTGATGTTACGATTCTTAATGGCGCTTCATCTATCGCAACGATTCAAGTTTCAAATATAATTGGTGACGGTACTTTAACTATTGGAATTGATGAGCAAACTGCGCGCAATGATTTAGGTAATGTTAGCGCAATTGCAGATAGCACTAATTCATTCAGTATTGACAATACTGCGCCTACAGTGGCAATCACAAGTTCAGCAGTGGATCCTATTAATGGTAGCTTCATAGCAAACTTTGATTTTACGAACCCTGCGCTTTCTAGCGCTGAGACTAGCCTTACTGGTTTTGATGTTAATGATGTGATTTTAAATAATGCCAATATTAGTAACTTTAGCGGCAGTAACGGCAGTTATTCAGCCACAATTACACCAGTCAATGATGGTGTCGTAACAATTAATATCAATGCAGATGCGGCACAAGATGATCATGGCAACGGTAATATTGCTGCGCCGACCTTTACTATTCATTATGATGGTACTAAGCCAGACGTTTCAATTTCGAGCGTTTCGTCACTTAATAATGGCCCATTTGAAGCAACGATTACGTTTACTGAGTCGGTAACAGGGTTTTCAGTTGGTGCTATTTCAGCTAGCAATGCTAATTTATCTAACTTTACTAGTGTTTCAGGCTCTGTTTATACAGTAGATGTAGCTCCTATCGTTGACGGTACTGTGACGCTAGATATTGCGACTGATTCAGTGGTTGATGCTGCAAATAATGGTAATACAGCGGCTGCTCAGTTTAGTGTTAGTTATGATGCAACACCGCCGTCACTAGATATAACAGGCCCGATAACAGCGCAAAGTGTTGCGTTTACCGCCACCTTTACTTTTAGCGAATCTGTCACAGGGTTTGGCGTTGGTGATATTGTTGTTGGTAATGGCAGTGCTTCTAACCTCCAAGGTTCAGGTGCGGTGTACACTGCATTGATAACACCAGCAAGTGAAGGAGGTGTAACCGTTGATGTCGCGTCTTCTGTCGCTGCCGATGTTTTCGGTAATGGTAATACTGTTGCTACTCAGTTTTCGGTACAATATGACTCAGTTCAGCCGAGTATTGTAGTTTCAGGCCCGGTTTCCGAGCAAAACTCAGTGTTTACCGCTACATTTACGTTTAGTGAGGATGTAACTGGTTTCGATTTATCAGATATTTCCGTAAGCAACGGTACTGCGTCAAACCTGCAAGGAAGTGGTAGTGTTTATACAGCATTTATAGGCCCCCTTGGTGACGGTTTGGTGTCTATTAATGTTGCACAAGCCTTAGTCAGTGATATGGCTGGTAATACCAATACGGCTTCGAATCAGCTTAATGTAATGTATGATACAACGCAGCCAACACTTGATATAACAGGCCCTAGTGCGGCGCAAAATACCGCGTTTACGACTACCTTTACGTTTAGTGAAAGTGTAACTGGGTTTGCACTAAGTGATATTGTTGTAGGTAATGCAATCGCTTCTGATTTACAGGGAACGGGCACAACATATACAGCTACAATTACACCAAGCAATGAAGGCGATGTAACCATAGATGTCGCTTCTTCAGCCGCATTTGATAATGCTGGTAATGGCAATACAGGTGCAGTTCAATTTAGTATTAACTATGATTCGGTGCTTCCTGGATTAGTTATTTCAGGTCCTACTCCAACACAAAACTCAGCGTTTACTACAAGCTTCGCCTTTAGTGAAAGTGTTGATGGCTTTGATTTGTCAGATATTTCAGTAACTAATGGTGCAGCGACAAATTTACAGGTGAATGGTAATGAGTATACAGCTTTAATTACGCCAATTGCTGATGGCACTGTATCTGTAGATGTGGCAGCAGGTGCTGCTACTGATGTTGCTGGTAATAGTAACACTGCAGCCAGCCAATTTTCAGTACTCTTTGATGGCACTGCACCTACAGTTGTTGTTTCAGGCCCAAGTGTTACTCAGAACACTGATTTCACCGCCACGGTTACTTTTAGTGAAAATGTTTCTGATTTCACGATTGCAGATATTCAAGTTGGCAATGGAAATGCATCAAATTTACAGGGCTCAGGCAGTTCTTATAGTGTCACTATTTCACCTAGTAGTGATGGACTAGTAATAGTTAATATTGGTGCATCAGCAGTGCTTGATGGTGCTGGTAACGGTAATACTGCTGCTCAAGAGTTCAGCGTTAATTATGACGTTACAGCACCTACAGTTGTGATCAATGGCCCAGCAAATGCACAAAACGATGAGTTTGTTATTTCGGTTAATTTTAGTGAAAATATTTCAGGGCTTGCATTAAGTGATTTTACTGTGTCAAATGCTGTGTTATCTAATTTGACGGGGTCAGGAGCAAATTACAGCCTAACAGTTAACCCTAGCGCTGATGGTACAGTATCAATCCAGCTTGCAACTTCTACAGTGAACGATGCCGCTGGAAATGATAATTCAGCGTCAAATCAATTTAGCGTTGATATTGATATTACAAATCCAACCGTTACGCTTTCAGCAACAGCGCCGGTTGTGAATGCGCCATTCGAAATTGTTGCTCAATTTAGTGAGGTTATCACTGGTTTGAGTAGCAAATCGTTTGCTGTAACTGGCGCAACGATTGATGGTTTTTCAGTATTATCTATCACCTCATTTAAAGTTAAAGTTGTACCGACTACTGTTGGTAAAATAACAGTTTCCTTACCTCAAAACTCGGTGACAGATTTAGCTGGTAACACTAACTTTGCATCAAATCAATTGGAGTTTGAATATAGTAATGAAGCTGTTTCTGTAAGTATTTCAGCTCCCCAAAAAGCCAACGCGAGTTTTGAGTCGGTAATCGATTTTTCTACTGCTGTTTCAGGTTTTGAACTATCCGATATTCAATCGACCAATGCTGACGTTTCTGGCTTCAAGTCGTTAAGCGCTTCTTCATATAGTGTTACCGTTAGCGGTGAAGCTGTGGGAGATATTACGCTTAGAGTTATAGCGAATGCTGCCATTGATAAGTTTGGTAACGGTAGTACTGAGTCGCAAACTACAACTGTAGCTTTTGATAATAAAGCTCCGAATATTGTATCGAGAATACCGTTAAATAATAGTGATAATGTTTCTGTATATTCTGATTTTACAATTACTTTTGATGAATCAATAGTTTTAAATTCTGGTGAAGTGAAGCTTGTTAATTTGGCGGATAATTCAGTAATGACTGCCTCAAACGTTAATGTTGTTGGCAATTCACTTGAATTTGCATTTGACGGCGATTTAAATGTTAATACTCGTTATCAACTTATGCTTGACCCAGCCATTGTGAGAGATGAGTTTGGTAATGCTGTTGGTGGTATTACTGATTGGTTCTTTACTACATCAAACACAGCGCCAAGAGCTGAAAATGATGATGCTTTAACTCAAGAAGATTTAGCTATAGTTATTGACGTTGCAGCGAATGATACTGACAGTGATGGGCAGTTAGACTTAGGCTCACTTCAATTGTCTCAACCGAGTAACGGAGTTGCCTCTGTTAAAGGAGCTGGATTGGTTGAATACAAGCCTAACCAAAACTTTAACGGTGTAGATAGCTTTACCTATACGATTGCCGATAATTCAGGAGTTCGTTCAAACGAAGCGACCGTTTCCGTCGAAATTACAAGCGTTAATGATGCGCCAAATTTTGAATCAAAACCGGTTACTTCAGTAGGGATTTTAAGTGAATATCAATACCAGATTAAAGTGTCTGATATTGATTCAGAAACACTCACTATTACTATTGTTAGTGGTCCAGATTGGTTGTCATTAAATGACCAATTACTGCAAGGCACTGTACCTGCAAGTGTAAATGGTCAATCTTTTGAGATTACTCTTGAAGTATCTGACGGTGAGTTAACAGAGCAGCAGCAGTTTACTTTAAACGTTGTTGAATTTGATGAATCGCTTGTATCGATTGTGCAAGGCGTCAATGTTTCGCCGATTTTAGTTCAAGAGGTGTTTGAACTGAGAGTTATGATTAGTAATGCCTCAACTCAAAGTATTGCACTTGAGCAACTTTTGGTTGCACTTGAAGGTGTTGAGGTAGTATCTGCTGCAAGTGGTTGTACGTTTAATGAATCTTCTTACTTATGCCAAGAAATGACGAATATTGATGCTGAAGACTCTCTCGAGCTGGTATTCACTTTACGTGGCGAGAGTGCAGGGGAGTTAACTTCAGTTGTTGCATTAACTTATAATCAAGAGTTAACGAAACAAGACACCTTTGTGCAAGTCATCGCAGAAGATGTATCAGATGAAAAAGGCAATAAGTTACCGTTATCTGATGTAAATAGTTTTGCTCTTGCAGATTTTAATAGTGATGGACTAATTGACATTGCTTTTGCTGCAAACAGTAACAGCGCAATTTTTATCAATCAGGGCGCTGGAAAATATGAGTTAGGTGCTTCTTTCTTAGCAAATGAAGATGTTAAACATATTGCCGTAGCCGACTTTAATAATGACGGAACTTTCGATATTGCCTTCGCAACTGAATCTGAGTTAGGTTCTGGGGTGTTGTATAATGACGGTAACCTCGTATTTACAGATACTCAAATAGTATCGTCAATTCCAAGTCAGTGGGTATTTACATTCGATATTAATGCTGACGCTCTTAATGATATTATCTTGCTTGATGATTCAGATAACGGTATTAGCATTATTACACAACCTTTTGCTGTTGCATCGTTACTTAATAATACAGTACGTCAATCAAATGCTGTAATTGACAGTGAAGCAGCGTTTAATGACCTTGCTACTGGCGATTTTGATAACAATGGTTTAATTGATTTAGTGCTGGCGGTTGACGATGGTCCAGTTGAAATTTGGTATCAAGGTGATAACGGCCAATTTGATATTCAACAAACTCAATTATTGAACGCAACTAAATTGAAGGTGTTCGATCTTAACGCCGATGGCATATTAGAGGTTGTAGCGATAACGGAGCAAGGGCTTGAGATTCTTGATGTCCATAATCAGGAGTTGCAGCGCGTATCCTCAGTAAGTTATTTATCATTGGATATTGCTTACCTAAATGGTAACCAGTCACCTGAAATTGTTATTTTGTCTGAATCAGGTAATATTTCGATCTTTGAATTCACACTGGAAGGTTATGCTTTACTACCAGTCGTGTTTGAGGCGCAACAAGGTCAAGATATTGCGTTAACAGATGTTGATTTAGATGGTGATTTGGATCTGATTATTTCCTCTTCAGGTGACGATAACGAAGTACGCTTTAATCAAGGGAATGGCATGTTTGGTGAGCAGACAACAGACCTAGTCTTAGTTTCTACGCCAGAATCTAACTCTCTTGTAGAAGGTGACTCATTTGAGTGGAATCTCGTTGTGAGCAATCAAGGCTTAGCAAATGCAATAAGTCCAGAGGTGACGATTACGTCTGATAATGTGGTTATTTCAGAAATCGAATCTGAATTGCTTACATGCTCAGTTTCAGATACAGGTGTGATTTGTCAATATGATGGCGAGTTAGTAGTTGAACAGGAAACGAGTATTACAGTTTCATTGTTGGCTAGTAATCTTGGTACAGCCTCAGTCAATGCTTATGTTAGCAATATTACAGTAGATGATAATCATGACAATAACAGTACTCAGTTGACGTTAGATGTGTCTGCCAAACCTCCTGTTGTTATACCTGAACCACCTAAGAAAAAGTCATCAGGTGGGGGTAGTTATCTACTCGTGATAGTTATATTCTTCTTACTAAGAAGAGTTAGATAGAAGCAAAAGGGGCGATAAGCCCCTTTTTCAACGAGATAGATGGATAATAATCAGTCAGTCGCCGTGTTATTGGCAACTTATAATGGGGAAAAATATCTAGCTGAACAGTTAGATTCAATAATAAAGCAAAAAGATATTAATGTTCATATTATAGCAAGAGATGATGGCTCTACTGATAAAACGGTTGCAATGCTTCACCAATACAGTAAAAAATATGCCCATAAAATAACTATTATTAGTAAAAACTCTAATGAAAATGGTCATTTAGCCAATTTTTCAGCATTATGTGAATATGCTTTGACAACATCTTTTGAATATTTCTGTTTTGCTGACCAAGATGATGTTTGGCATGACAATAAATTGAATCTTTTGTTGTCTCGATTAATGAAGGCGCAAGATAGCTTGTCGGTGCCGCTACTTGTTCATTCAGATATGCGGGGGGTAGACGAAACATTAAGTTTAATAGACCCGTCTTTTATTAATTATCAAGGCTTACCCGAACCAGATAAACACGACTTCCCTTTGTTTTGTCACCAAAACTTTGTAACTGGGTGCGCAACAATGTTTAATCGTGATCTACTAGAGGTCGCAGCTCCTTTACCTCAGGGGTTACTTGTGCATGACTACTGGTTTGCATTGAATGCGAAAGTGTTTGGTAAGCTGATTTATGAAAATAGTTCCCTAGTTGATTATAGACAGCATGGAGTTAACTCTATTGGCGCTACTAAAATTACCGTTCAGAGAAGTTATGTAAGAAGCTATATTTACAAAATGGCACTGCGCTATCTAAAAATTTTTCCATCCTACATCCATCAATGTAAATTAATCACGCAGCAACCAGGTTATCGTCAACATGCAAATGACTACCTCAATGGTTTTGCTAAATTAAATCAACAAAGTTTATTTGCAAGAATTAGATTGATACCAATCTATTTTCCAAATGCAAATAGTTTGATGATGAAAGCCTACTTTGTATTTTTGATGACAATTTTACCTGTTTTGGTAAACCGTAAATGATTACTATAGCAATTCCCTGTTACAGGCCTAATTTAGACTATTTAGAACAGGCAATAAACTCCGTAATGAATCAGTCGCTTGATTGTTATGAACTGTTGATCGTGGATGGTGATGAAACTCCTAACCAAGAGTTACAAAAACTAGCGATGAAGTATAAGAATATATCGCTAAGGTATATCTATAATACAAATGATAGAACAATGGCTGGGAACTGGAACTTTGCTATAACATCATCTCAGACAGACCTAGTTACGCTACTCCACAGCGATGATTTATTATGTGCCGACTATATATTGAAAATGAAATCATTAGCCGATTCTAGTCCTGATGTGTCAGCTTTTTTCTGTGGTGCAACTATTGTCGATGAGGCTTCAAAAAAGATGACTTCCTTCCCTGATTTGGTGAAAAATTTTATTCGACCTAGAACTAAATTTATCGCTCTGCAAGGTGAGCAAGGTATCATTTCACTATTAAAGGGGTGTTATATATTTTGTCCGACTATATGCTATCGCAAGTCGCTATTAGGTAAGTGCGTATTTAATAAAAAATGGAAAATGGTAACTGACTTTCAATTTTATATTGACCTATTGGTAGTGGGTAAGAAGATTTTGGGAGTGCATGATAAGTTATATTGTTATCGACGCCATAAGGAAAATCAAACCAGTAAATTAACAGTGACCTGCGATCGTTTTACTGAAGAGGTGGCTATTTATAACCAGGTTTCAAATTTGTTTAGTGCAAGATCTAAAGTAAAACGAACAGCATCAAAAAAGCGAATAATTAAACTACACTTGCTGTTCTTGATTGTTAAAAATATGCTCTTTTTCAGATTTAAACTAGCTTATCGGTATTTTCAGTTTTTCATAACGTCCGTTTAAGTGTAAACTCTTCGTTTATACATATTGAAAATCTTGCAATTATTTTTGAGCTTAATTTAAAGTACCATGGAAGACACTCTCGTTATCATCCCTGCACATAATGAAGAATCGACAATCGCATTAGTTATTGAAGATTTACGTGGTTTTGGTTATCACAACATTCTAGTTGTAGATGATTGCAGTACAGATAATACAGCTATTTGTGCAAAAAATTCAGGTGTTAGAGTAATGTCTTTGCCCTACAATCTAGGAGCATGGAAAGCGACACAAGCTGGATTGCGCTATGCAGATAAAATTAATGTTAGATATGCAGTGACCTTTGATGCGGATCAACAACATTTAGCACAAGAAATTTGTAAGCTACGAAAGTTTCAAGAGAAGTTTAAATTAAATATAGTCATCGGCTCATGTTTGAGTCGCGGGTCTGTTGCAAGGCACATAGCGTGGAAGTTTTTTCGAAAGCTTTCAGGCGTGAAGGTTCAAGACTTAACTTCTGGGTTACGCCTATATGACCAAAAAGCGATTAAAGTCCTTAGTCGTAAAGAGGCGAGCTTACTTGAATATCAAGATGTGGGTGTACTCTTATTATTAAGAACGTTCGAAATAACGAAAGGGGAAGTTGATGTTCAGATGCATGATAGAACAGTAGGAATATCTCGTATTTTCTATTCGTGGTGGGCTGTCTTCTATTATATGACTTACACTACAGTGCTTTGTTTGAGTAAATTAGCTAAAACAAATAAATTAATTTCGGCAGAGATTAAGGATTAACTTTGCAAGCATATCAATTTTTTACCTCAATCATTGCTGTCATTTTCTTCTTATTTGTATTAGTGCTAATTCGTCGGGATTCCATCTTGATGGGAGCCGCCTTTCGATGGTTAGTATTGGCATTAGCAATTTTAGTGTTGGGGATATACCCTCAATTAGCTGATATCGCCGCGCAATGGGTCGGAATCGCTTACTCTCCAATTTTACCTGTTATTTTGGCCTGTTTGTTACTAATGTTGAAAGCGTTAATAGCTGATATTGAAAGAGCTAAAACACAAGTTAAATTAGATAGAATCGCACAAAAACTTGCCATAGTCGAAATGGAACTTGAGCAGGTTAAGAAGAACCAAAATTAATTAAAATTAGTAACTAGCGCCACTAGTTAAAAGAGAATTGTTATGGATAAATTGACTCATTTGAAAGCTTTGGAAGCTGAAGCTATTCATATTATTCGCGAAGTAGTTGCAGAGTTTGAAAACCCTGTAATGCTTTACTCTATTGGTAAAGATTCATCTGTTTTACTTCATCTTGCGCGTAAGGCGTTTGCTCCTGCAAAAATACCTTTTCCTCTGCTACACGTTGATACAGATTGGAAATTTAAAGAGATGATTGAATTTCGTGACCGCATCGCGAAAGAGTATGATTTTGATTTAATTGTACATAAAAACCCTGAGGGGCTAGCAGCTGGTATCGGCCCATTCACTCATGGTAGCTCGAAGCACACTGATATAATGAAAACGCAAGCCTTGAAACAAGCGCTTAATGCTGGTGGTTATGATGCTGCGTTTGGTGGAGCACGCCGTGATGAAGAAAAATCACGTGCTAAAGAGCGTGTTTATTCTTTCCGTGATAAAAATCATCGTTGGGATCCTAAAAACCAGCGTCCAGAGCTTTGGAATATTTACAACTCTAAAGTTGAACAAGGTGAAAGCATTCGTGTTTTTCCTTTGAGTAACTGGACAGAATTGGATATTTGGCAATACATCTATCTTGAAAATATCGATATCGTGCCACTTTATCTTGCTGAAAAACGCCCAGTAGTAGAGCGTGATGGCATGTTAATAATGGTTGATGATGAGCGTATGCCGATTGAAGACCAAAACGAGATTGAGCACAAAATGGTTCGTTTTAGAACGCTCGGCTGTTACCCATTAACAGGAGCTGTTGAATCAGAAGCTAATACACTACCTGAAATTATTCAAGAAATGCTACTTACGAAAACATCTGAGCGCCAAGGTCGCGCAATTGATCATGACTCTTCAGGCAGTATGGAAAAGAAAAAAATGGAGGGGTACTTCTAATGAGCCATGCATCGAGTTTAATTGAAAAAGATATTCTTGCTTACTTACAACAACATGAAAATAAAGAGCTGTTGCGGTTTATTACATGTGGTTCAGTTGATGATGGTAAAAGTACGCTTATAGGCCGGTTACTTCATGACTCTAAAATGATCTTTGAAGACCAACTGGCGGCGATTGAAAAAGACAGTAAAAAAGTTGGTACAACGGGTGAAAAAGTCGATTTAGCACTTCTTGTAGACGGTTTGCAGTCAGAACGTGAGCAAGGCATTACAATTGATGTAGCTTATCGTTATTTTTCGACAGATAAGCGTAAGTTTATTATTGCTGATACTCCAGGGCATGAGCAATATACTCGTAATATGGCAACAGGTGCTTCAACCGCTGATTTGGCGATTATTTTAATTGATGCGCGTTTCGGTGTGCAAACGCAAACAAAACGTCATAGCTTTATCGTATCATTACTTGGTATTAAGCAAGTGATTGTTGCAGTTAATAAGATGGATCTAGTTGATTTCTCTGAGCAGCGTTTTAACGAGATTTGTGATGATTATCGCGAGTTAGCGAAATCATTAAATATTGAAGAAATTCATTTTAAGCCGATTTCAGCACTAGAAGGCGATAATGTTGTTAGTCAAAGTGAAAAAACACCTTGGTATCAAGGTGAGCCACTTATGGCAACACTAGAAAGTATAGAACTTAACGCTAACGCTACAATGGAATCTTTCCGTTTTCCGGTTCAGTACGTAAACCGTCCTAACTTAGATTACCGTGGTTTTGCAGGAACAATTGCATCTGGCACAGTATCAGTAGGCGATAAAATTACAGTGTTACCTTCAGGTATTGAGACGACAATAAAATCAATTGATACATTTGATGGTCAACTAGAATCAGCGTCAGCGCCATTAGCGGTTACATTAACGACGAGCGAAGAAGTTGATATTAGCCGTGGTGATATGATTATTCAGCAAGGTGATAGCCCGTGCATTTCAGATCGTTTAGTTGCTAATATTGTTTGGATGGCAGAAGATGAATGTGTACCACACAAAGAGTATCTAATTAAGTTTGCTACCAAACAGACAACTGCTGAAATTGCCCGTATTCATCACAAAATAGATGTTAATACACTGCAACATCAAGAAACGAACGCTTTAGCATTGAACGAGATTGCTGAGTGTGAAGTTAAGTTAAATCAAAAGGTTGCGTTTGACCATTATGATGAAAACCGTCAAACAGGTGCGTTCGTAATCATTGACCGTCTGACAAATGTAACGGTTGGAGCTGGCATGGTGTCAGAGGCATTGCAGCCTGAAGCGCGTGCTACTGTGAAAACCTATACGCAAGCTGAGATATCATTAAATGAATATGTTCGTACTCATTACCCTGAATGGGGCGCTAAACCTATCAGCTAAATAAGTACGATTTATCGTATTACTAATAGAGTAAAAAAGAGATTCATGTGACATACTTGAGTCTCTTTTTTTATTTCATAATCAACCAAAACAAGAAAAATAATGAGCTTAGAGCAATTTATAGTAACAGGGATTTTCATTTTTACAGTAGTTGCTTTAATAAAATTTCAGCAACACGGCGTTAGGGTATTTGCGTGTTCTACGCTTGCTTGCTTAGCTATTTCAGCGATCAGTATTAAACAAGTATTATCT
This sequence comes from Gammaproteobacteria bacterium, assembly GCA_030432465.1. GTDB lineage: Bacteria > Pseudomonadota > Gammaproteobacteria > Enterobacterales > Kangiellaceae > Aliikangiella. The sequence continues at coordinate 6,223 of JAUIHB010000002.1, read as the reverse complement.
AATGCAGTTAACCCTGGTTTAGTTACTTTACTATTGTTAGTTGTGTGCGCTTTCTCAATAGAGCGTACCCGCTCTTTAAAAAAGTTATCTGGTTATTTGTTAAATGGTCATAGAACCCGCTCCACATTACGCACTTTATTTGCAACTTGGCTTGCTTCGGGGTTTTTGAACAATACAGCGGTAGTTGCTACCTTGATTGGTCCAATTAAGAATAACGCAGCTGTTGACAGTAACAAACTGTTAATTCCAGTATCTTACGCAGCAATATTAGGAGGCACGCTAACCCTAATAGGCACTTCAACAAACTTAATAGTAAATTCAATGTTGATAGAAAAAGGAGAGCAAGGGCTCGATTTTTTTGCTTTTTTACCACTTGGTTTAACCGTTAGTTTTGCATGTTTTTTTGTGGTTGTACTAATTATTAAGCTCTTGCCAGCGACAACCAAACAATCAGCAAATATGGCTGATTATTTTCTTGAGGCCAGAGTAGAAGCTAACTCTGAATTAATTGGAAAAACAGTTGAGCAAAATAATTTACGTAGTTTAGAGTCTCTATTTTTAGTTGAAATCATTCGAGATGGAAGGTTAATTTCACCAGTAGCCCCTAACCAATTAATTCGCGAAAATGATAAACTAATTTTCTCAGGAGATGTAAAGAATGTATTGGCTCTTAAGCAGTATAAGGGGCTAAAGTTATTTGCAGATGCTGAAGGGTTACTAAGTGATAATCTAACGGAAGTGATGGTTAAACCAAGTTCCAGTTTGGTTGGTAGAACACTAAAACATGCTAATTTTAGGTCTAAATTTGGTGCTGCTGTAGTTGCCATTAGGCGCGATGGCGAGCGGTTATCCGGCAAGCTTGGTGAGGTGAAAATCAAAGTTGGGGATTTTATAGTATTGGCTGTAGGACCTGACTTTGTAAAGCGCACTAATTTAAGTAAAAACTTTTTTATACTCAGCGATATTAAAGCGCAATATATTTTAGAGGGAAAAAAAGAAAACATCGCGATATTTGGCTTTTTTGCTGCAATAGGCGCTAGCTTGCTATTTTCTATTCCCCTTTTAAACTGTCTGTTATTTTATTTAGCAATATTGATCTTTACTAACTCGCTAACAGTTAATGAAATAAAAAGGCGATTGCCACTAGACTTGTGGATAGTTGTAACAAGCGCTTTATCACTTGCAACAACATTTGAAAATGTTGGTATTAGCCAGCTAATTACCGAAACAGTTGGGCAAGGATTATCGTCGCAAAGTGTTTATTTAGCGTTAGTTGGGGTGTTTTTAATTACCTTAATTTTTACTGAGTTAGTGACAAACAATGCAGCAGCAGCATTAATTTTCCCATTAGCGTTTAGTTTAGCTGAAGGGTTAGGGGTTAGTAGTATGCCATTTGTAATGGCTGTCGCCTTTGGCGCTAGTGCCAGCTTTATCAGCCCTTACGGCTATCAAACTAATTTAATGGTTTTCAATGCAGGGCAATATAGATTGACTGATTTTATTAAAGCAGGTTTACCCATTTCGATTGTCTACAGTATCTGTGTGTTACTGGCCATTCCGTTATTTTTCCCATTTTGATTTTGCAGAAATGCTTAATCATTGAATAAAAGTTATTTGCATCAGTTAAAATTTTTAGAGAAGATTTGCCAAAATATTTTTTAAATTCCAGTTGGAAATGGATGAATGAACTACGACGTATTTAACGGTGATGCCGATGGCATTATCGCATTATTGCAATTACAACTTGCAAATCCTACCGAGAGTAAAAAAATTACCGGTGTAAAACGAGATATTCAGTTACTGCAGCAGGTTGAGGCCACAGCAGGTGATGTTGTTCGCGTACTTGATATCTCAATGGAGAAAAATAAAGAAGCGCTAATACAATGCTTAGAAGCTGGTGCCAAGGTATTTTATGCGGATCATCACAGAGCGGGCGATATTCCAGAGCATGCGAATTTAGATGCACACATTGATCTTGATGCTAATACCTGTACTAGCTTGATTGTCAGTGATTTGTTAAATCACCAGTTTCATCTGTGGGCAATTACCGCAGCATATGGCGATAACATGATTGCTAAAGCGGATCAAGAAGCAGATAAACTGGGTTTAACTGAAGAGCAAAAAGCAAAGTTAAGAGCCCTGGGTATTTATATTAATTACAACGGCTATGGCAGCTCAGTAGAAGATTTGCATTTCGCGCCTGAAAAATTGTTCGAGTTGCTATTAAATTATCCGTCACCACTTACGCTTATTGAAGAAGTTGATTCAGTTTTTTATCAACTTGAGTCAGCTTATCAAAGTGATATGGATAAAGCGCAGTCTGCTGATGTGTTATTTGAAAATGACGCTGTTAAAGTAATTTGTTTAGAGAATGCTGCTTGGTCACGTAGAATTAGTGGTGTACTTGGCAACGAACTCGCTAATCAATCGCCAGATAAAGCCCATGCTGTACTCACTCATCATAAAGAGTCGGGCTATACTGTAAGTATTAGGGCGCCATTAAATAATAAACAAGGTGCAGACAAAGTAGTAACTCAATTTGCGACCGGTGGTGGGCGAGCAGCAGCAGCTGGAATAAACCAACTAAGTGAAAGTGAACTCACACGATTTTATCAAGTATTTGGCGATTACTACTCATAACGTTTAAGGATTTAACAAATGACGGTACTGGTTACTGGTGGGGCGGGGTATATTGGCTCGCATACTGTAGTTGAGTTTTTGCAAACGAATTTTGATGTTGTGGTAATTGATAACTTATCAAATTCATCCGAAGAAGCGTTAAAGCGTGTTCAGCACATCACAGATAAGTCAGTAACATTTTATCAAGGTGATATTTTAGATTCTGAGCTGTTAGATTCAATTTTTACTAAGCATAGTATTGATAGTGTTGTTCATTTTGCAGGGCTAAAGTCTGTGAATGAGTCTATTACCATGCCGCATAAGTATTATGAGAATAACGTTCAAGGCACGCTCAATCTGCTCGCAGCAATGGATAGAGCAGGTGTTAACAAATTAGTCTTTAGCTCGTCTGCAAATGTTTATGGTACGCCAGAATCACTACCTGTCGTTGAAACCGCTCCGGTAGGGGGAACAAGTAACCCTTACGGAACATCTAAGTACATGGTTGAACGTATTTTTCAAGATTTAGCCGCATCAAATGAAAAATGGCGTTTTGCAATTTTACGTTATTTCAATCCAGTAGGTGCGCATAAGTCAGGCCTGATTGGTGAAGACCCCAACGATATTCCAAACAATTTGTTGCCTTACATCTCACAAGTCGCTATCGGTAAATTGGATTGCTTAGGCGTCTTCGGTGATGACTATGACACGCCGGATGGTACAGGTGTACGTGATTATATTCATGTGGTTGACCTTGCACTTGGTCATTTAAAGGCGCTTAGCAAGTTAGAATCAGCTAATGGGGCGTTAGTCTATAACTTAGGCACTGGAAATGGTTTCTCTGTACTTGAGATGGTTAAAGCCTTTGAAGTAGCATCAAAAAGAACCGTTAAGTTTGAAATAAAACCGCGTCGTTCGGGAGATATCGCAATGAGCTATGCAAATCCTGAAAAAGCTAAAAATGAATTAGGCTGGGTAGCAGAGCGCGGACTAGACGATATGATGGTCGATGCATGGCGTTGGCAAAGTCAAAATCCCAATGGTTATCAGTAGAAATTACTATTTTTTTATGCAAAAATTCCATCCATAAAAAAATAATGGATTAACAGTGAAAGCAGTAATACCAGTAGCTGGCCTAGGCACCAGAATGTTGCCTATGACCAAAGCTATCCCAAAAGAAATGCTTCCTTTAGCGGACAAACCTTTAATTCAATATATTGTTGATGAATGTGTTGCAGCAGGAATAAAAGAAGTCGTATTAGTTACGCATTCATCAAAGAATGCTATCGAAAACCATTTTGACACGTCTTATGAGCTAGAAGCGACGCTTGAGAAGCGAGTGAAGCGTCAATTATTAGAAGATGTAAGATCGATTTGCCCCGAAGACGTTACTATTATGCATGTTAGACAGGGTGAAGCTAAAGGGTTAGGGCATGCGGTGTTGTGTGCTAAACCGATTGTGGGAAATAACCCATTCGTAGTTGTTTTGCCTGATGTAATCCTTGATGAGAGTACAGCTAACCAAGGTAGTGAAAATTTATCTGCTATGGTTAATCGGTTTGAAAAATCAAAACATAGTCAGATTTTACTACAAGAAGTGCCAAAGGAAGAAACTAATAAGTATGGCATCGCAGATATTGGTCAAGAGACAACAAGTCCAGGTGATAACGCAGTAATCAATTCAATGGTTGAGAAGCCAGAAATTGACAAAGCTCCATCAAACTTAGCTGTTGTAGGGCGATATGTGTTATCAGATAATATTTGGCCGTTATTAGAAAATACGCCTGTAGGAGCTGGTGGAGAAATTCAACTTACAGATGCAATCGATAAGCTTATTGAGCGTGAAATTGTTGAAGCACATCATATGAGTGGTAAAAGCCATGATTGTGGTGACAAACTCGGATATATGAAAGCATTTGTTGAGTATTCGTTACGTCACCAATTAGTAGGGCGGGACTTTTCTCAGTTTATCGCAGAAAAAGCATTGGAACACTCAAAGCAAATTTAATAATTGGAATCTAAATGAAAATAACAGTTGCAGGCACTGGTTATGTAGGCCTATCAAACGCACTTTTACTTGCACAAAATAATGAAGTTGTTGCACTTGACGTAGTTGCGGAAAAAGTAGCCTTGTTAAACGCCGGTAAATCGCCGATTGTTGACGCGGAGGTTGAAGATTTTTTACAAAGTAAGGCGTTAACTTTTTCAGCAACAATTGATAAAAAACTAGCGTACCAAGACGCTGACTTTGTTATTGTAGCAACGCCAACCGATTATGACCCTGAAACCAATTTTTTTAATACAAGTTCGGTAGAGTCTGTAATTAAAGATGTATTAGCGATAAATCCAAGCGCAACCATTATTATTAAATCGACTGTACCCGTGGGCTTTACAGAAAAAGTAAAATCAGAGTTTGGTGTATCAAATATTATATTTTCGCCTGAGTTTTTAAGAGAAGGCAAAGCGTTATATGATAACTTGCACCCTTCTCGCATTATTGTTGGTGAGCGCACAGAACGTGCGGAGACGTTTGCAAGCTTGCTAAAACAAGGTGCTCAAACGCAGGATGTAAATGTATTGCTTACTGATTCAACAGAAGCTGAGGCGATTAAGTTATTTTCTAATACGTATTTGGCAATGCGAGTTGCATATTTTAATGAACTTGATAGTTATGCTGAGTCACACGGATTAGATAGCAAGCAGATTATTGAAGGGGTTGGTTTAGATCCTCGCATTGGGAATCATTATAACAACCCATCTTTTGGGTACGGTGGTTACTGTCTACCAAAGGATACAAAACAGTTGTTGGCGAATTATCAAGATGTACCAAACAATATGATTCGTGCAATTGTTGATGCTAACGTAACGCGCAAAGACTTTATTGCTGATTCAATTTTAAAAAGAAAGCCTAAAGTCGTTGGTGTCTATCGATTAATTATGAAATCTGGTTCAGACAACTTTAGAGCGTCTTCAATTCAAGGTGTTATGAAACGAATTAAGGCTAAAGGCATCGAAGTTGTCGTATTTGAGCCTGAGCTTAAAGAAAATGAGTTCTTTCACTCGCGTGTAATAACAGATTTTGAAGAGTTCAAGGGAATATCTGATGTAATTGTAACTAACCGAATGAATAAAGAGTTAGATGATGTCAGTGATAAAGTATATACGCGCGATTTATTTGGTAGTGATTAATAAAAAGGATGCTTATGCATCCTTTTTTAATGACGATTACTTGCTACCACTCAAAGGGAACAAGTCATTGATCTCATTTGGTAAAAAGGGTCTACCTTTTTCATTTACTGATGTGCCAATAACAAGTGCCTCTACGGCTACTTTGTTATCTTTTTTTCTCACTACACGTTGACGAAAACCAAGTTTTAGTTTTGAAATGCGTTCTGGGCTCACTTCAACATAAAACTCGTCGCCCGGTTGCAATGAAGTTTTAAAATCAATTTCACTGCGTATTACCACCAAGTTAATTTTATCGGCTGCTAGTTTGGCAAAATCGACATTGTTTGCATATAAAAACTCGTGGCGTGCATGCTCTAGGTAATTAAAATACACACCGTTGTTTACAATGCCTTGTAAGTCACATTCGTAATCTCTT
>JAUIHB010000202.1 GCA_030432465.1 Gammaproteobacteria bacterium | reverse complement strand
AATTTCGTTAACAGGTGTGTGTCACTGAAAATTTAAAATCGTTTATTCCAAATTTTTTATGCCATTGAGAATATCAAGTGAGCCAACATTCAGACATCTAATTATGTGACCTATAGCCTGAGAACATGTGACGGAATCAGTTTGTAACAAAAAGTCACATAGCTATATTTAGTTTTTATAACAATAAGTTAGCGAACCATAGCATCACATAGGTAGATATTAATTAATGATTTTTAATAACTTGTACTTTAACTTGTTTACGCTTTTAAATGATCCATGCTAGCTTCAAAGAATAAACCATAATGACTTATTTTTAATTAAGTGGTTTAAGATGGAGAGACCCAAAACTTGAAGTCTTTCTCTCTAACAAATTACAAATATTTAAAGTCAACAGAGAGAAATAATCTCATGTTAGAAATTAATTCTATTAATAAAACTTACGCGAATGGCGTCAAGGTCTTGAATGATATCTCTTTAAACCTACCCAAAGGGATGTATGGACTGTTAGGACCAAACGGTGCTGGCAAGTCTTCATTAATGCGAACCATTGCAACCATACAAGCGCCTGATTCAGGCAGCATCCATTTTGGTGATATAGATGTTTTAGCTTCACCACAAACTTTGCGCAGTCAATTAGGATATTTACCCCAAGATTTTGGAGTTTACCCTGGCATTGCTGCAACGCCTCTACTCAATCATTTTGCCGTGATGAAGGGATTGACAGACAAAAAAATACGAGAAGCAGCAGTTTATCAGCTTCTTGAAATGACAAATCTCCTCGAGCATGCTGACAAACCCGTCAGTAGTTATTCCGGCGGTATGCAACGACGTTTTGGTATAGCAATAGCACTTTTAGGCAACCCAAAATTAATTATTGTTGATGAACCTACTGCAGGGCTTGATCTTGCTGAGAGATATACCTTTAACAGTGTACTGGCAGAAGTCAGCCAAAATGCAGTTGTTCTACTATCAACTCATTTAGTTGAAGATATTGCTGATTTATGCCAGAACTTTGCTGTTATAGCAAAAGGTAAAGTTTTATTAGAAGGCTCCCCTCAAAAGTTAACTCAAACGCTTAATGGCAAGCTATGGCAACGGCATGGTAATAATAATCCGTGTTCTAGTACTCTTAACTCACCACGTATAATTTCTACCCGCTTGATGGCAGGTAAAAAACTTGAACAGGCAGTTGCTGATGAATGTCCTGGTAATGGTTTTATAACGGTAGAGCCTTCGCTTCAAGCCCTTTACTTCCATACATTATCAATACACGGCTTGCACAGTTCACAAAGCCAAATATAAAACTTTTACAATAATTTTAAAGCTGATTATTAACGGAAATAGAAATGTACTTAAGCCTTATAAAATTTGAGTTTTTGCAACAACTATATCGACCGCGATTTTATATGGGAGCACTGATTCTGCTTGGCTTTGTCATCGGCTTAGCAAGCAATCAATATATCCACAACAAACTGGGATATATTGATATTCCATACAACTCTCCCTTTGTAATCACGACTTGGAGTTACGCTTTTAGCGCGATAAGTATTTTTCTGTTTGCAGCTTTTGCTTCAGGATTAATAAGGCAGGATTATCAATTTAAAATTATCGACTTAATAACTACTACCGGCATTAGTAAATTGCATTATTTGGGTAGTCGCTATTTAGCAGGACTATTATCTTGTGCTTTCTTAGTTAGTTTAATTCCTATTGGTTTATATATAGCCGTTAATTTACCAATAATCAGTGAAAGTCAACTCAATCAATTTAACTTATCAACTTACACACAGTCATTATTTATTGTCATCCTACCAAATTTAATTATCAGTTTTAGTATATTATTTGGTGTAGCAAGCCTAAGTCAGAGTAATAAATGGGTTTTCATTACCGCAATTTTTCTTTTTATTTTATCCGATGGGATTTCTGAAATAGCAGATTCTAGCCAAAACCACATTGCAATTTATTTTGATCCGCAAGGTGCTGTAGGTTTTTGGAGCACAATCAACTCTTGGAGTTTGCAGCAAAAAAATAGCACTATGTTTAATTTTGATACTGTTTGGTTATTAAGCCGTATTATCTGGTTTGGCCTTGCAGGTTTATGCTTATTCATTGGTTATAGACAATATCCTTTTGCTCAACTCAAAGAGCTAAAACCTGTAAAAACAAAAAAAAGCAAAACTTCTCAAAAAGCCATGGCACCAATAATTCAAAACCATCAAAATTTAGTGCATAATTTATCTCCAGATAATTGGCAAAGCCGCATTTTTCAGATTACCGAAATTGCTTTATTCGAGCTGTATCAACTGTGGGCTAAAACCACTACAAAAATTGTACTTGGCATTTGTCTAGTCCTGACATTAATTCCTGTATTGGAATCAATAGATCAACCATCAATGACTAATTCAGTAATAACCAGTGAGTATTTAGCCACGCATATCATCAAAATTCTCCATTGGCCATTATTGATATTAATAATTATTTATGGTGCTGAAATTGTAGGGAAAGAAAGAGAGAGTAATGTCAGAGAATTAGCATTTAGTTTATTAACCTATAGACCGGCATTACTCATAGGAAAACTTTTAGCACTTTGGTTAATTATAATACTGTTTAAATGCTCTGTGATTCTCGCGGCTGCTATTGCAGAAGCTTTCATATCAAATAATGAAGTTGCTTTTGGAAACTACTTTTACAGTGTACTTGTTGAGGATACCCCTTATTTTCTGCTCTTTACTATGTTAGTTTTTAGTGTCCAAATTCTAACTCAAAGTAACTATTTAGCTATGTTAGTCTCTTTTAGTATTCTATTAGTCAGTGTTAGCTTACCTAAAATTGGCCTAGACGGCCATCTGTACCGATTTGTATTACCTGACCAAGCTGACAACTTGATACTTTCTGTGAGCGAACTTAACCACTTAAAATACAGTTTATTGCTTTACTGGTGTGTGTTAATTGGTATTCTGTTTTATTTTACTCTTCAGATATGGAAAGAGCCTGTCACATTCCAACCCATGAATTACTTAGCAAACTTATTAAGCCTGTCACATATGCGTACCAAACTAATTATTGCTAGCGCTTTAATAACTATATTTATTTTAGGCAATCATATTCAACATTTTAATCACTAACATTTTGTTTATCAGAGAGCATTAATTTTAATAAACTAAGCTTCAATTATTACCCGACACTCTCAAATATCAGTCCTGATATTTGAGAGTGTCTTGCAAAATAGAGTTGCATTTTTTGAGATATTCAGCGCGCTGTTCATTAATAAACAAATGACGCCCTTTAAATTCGTAATAATCAACTTTTCCTGAAAATTGTTTTTTCCAGGCAAGGGTTTCACTTTTACTAACTTCCGTTTCTTCGTTCGCCCAAAATAAACTGGCACTGCTGTCCAAAGGCGGTTCTGAATGATAAAGATAATCATCAGCAATTGCAAAATCAGCTCTAAGCAAAGGTAATATCATTTTAAGAAATTTTTGATTTTCTAAAAGAGCCTGAGGAGTACCATCAAATTGACTCAGTTCAGCAACAAGCTCTGGTTCAGGTAAATCACAGATCCTATTAGGCTTTGGTAGTTGCGCAGCACGAGAGCCCGACAAAATAAAATGCCTTGGAATAGGAAGACCTAATCGCCTTAACTGGCGCGCAACTTCAAAACAAACTAACGCACCATTACTATGCCCAAGAAATACAAAAGGGCAATTTAAATAAGGCAACATCTGCTGACAGATAATATTCGCCAGATGATAAGTACAACTGATGGGTTTTTCTTCAATTCTTTCATCTCGCCCTGGCGCTTGTAACGCAAACAAATCAATATTGTCTGGCAAATATTTTTCCCAACCCTGAAAAACACGAGCACTACCACCAGCATAAGTAAAACAAAATAGTCGCAGTGTGGACGAATCCATATGTTGGTAGCGCTGAAACCAGTTTGTTTCTGACGGTAGTACGAAATCATTCACAGTTCAAGCTCCTAAAACATCAGAGCATAATGTTTCATAATAAAAGCATTATGCATACTCAACCACTCTGCTACCATAAAGTTTTTCACAGTGTAGATCGATATCTTCACAGCTTTTTAACATTTTGTTAGACTCGATTATTTGTGTTGAGTCTTCATCATACTCCAATCCCATCATATAATTGTACCAGGGCTCTAAACCAAGCGCATAAATATAAACTTCTTTTGGATTAAATATCTGAGTCATACCAAATGCTAACTTTGCATCACAACCATTAAGGCGGCGGGAATCTTTAATCGCCTTACTGATTTTCTGAGTGTGTAACGCACCATACATCCATGTGTAAGGCGCGCCTACACACTCCATACCAATCGCAAGCATATCGATATCACCAATCACTTTGTGGATATGATGATACATATTCGGATCAAGGTTAGATGAATCAGCACCAAGAAACATTTTTTTCCCTAATAACTCAACAAACCAAGCAGTTTTTGAACGTATATTCAAATCCCCATGTTCACCTAAAAATGGCAGGCTGGTAATCTTACCCCCAACAACATCAATCTCTTCCATATCTTCAACTTCAGAGACTTTAAATCCAAACTGCTTTAACATAAGTTTCAATGATGGATCTGATAAAGTACCACCATTATTTTTAGGAACTAAGACATGTTGTGTTTTATAACGTAACTGCAAAAGAGTTTATAAGTTAACGTGATCTTGATGAGAATGAGTTAAACAAATATAATCTATTTTTTCGGGTAACTGGCTAAAGCTAAACACGTCACCAGCATAAGAAGAACAACGAGAAGGTAGAACAGGATCCATTAGAATAGCCACATCTTTCGATTCAATTAAAAAACCTGCATGACCAGTATATTGTAATTTTACTCCATCAGTAACCGGTTGATGAAGATAACTTGGTTGCTTTGTTGTAAACAAATCTTTTAGAGACAATCCTCCTTGGCACTCACAAACAGCAATAATTTCAGAAAGTTCACCTTCCGTTAAAGGAATTTCTCTCGACCTGAATATCTTTTCTAATATCGGCGAGTTGAAATCTAATTTTATTTGAACATGATCTTTATCTGGTAGCCTTGGAGTACTAAAAACAAATGGGCGTTGTTTCTCTGCTGAAACCATCCCAAAAGAAACGCTCTGCAATTGTGGCTTATAGTAATCACTTTTATAAATTAAGGACTCAATCAATCGATAAGATGGATTATGCTGCATATCAAAAAACAACTCGACATAACCCTTTAAAGGTTTCGGAACTTGCTCATAAAGATATTCAATAGACTCACCAGTCTGATGACCCGCCAACAATTCATCAAGAGTTTTAACTGCTTGTGAGAGTTCCACCAAATCTTTGCAATCTACATCAATAAAATCAATGAGGCGTTTAATATCTTCCAATTGATCTTCAGTACAATTCAGAAACTCTGCACCTGTAATACCTGGTTCCTGACAGGCCAATATATGCAATTGATAATTATTAACAAAAGACTTCATGATGCGCCTATGTGTATTAACCGTATGTCTAGCACCTTGAACAGGGGCTATCAGGTAAGGCCATGCATACCAACTGTTAAACAGGGGTTCAAAGTAAACTTCTTCTTTTAAGTAGTACATTATGACTCTCTCTTACAATATTTTTTTCATTCGGCTAATAATTTTTAAGATCAGTTATTTTATCGATAAAAAATAACAATCAAACTTATTTATAAATTTTATAATGGCTATTTTATCAGATATCATTTCACTTCGGCCAAAATCAAATAATTCTCTGATATATCTGTTAGAACAGTTTCAACAATTCTAAATCCATGGCGTTCCATAATAGCTTTATACTGACTCACAGGATATAAGGACTGCCCCATTAATCGATGAACAAACGTAAAACCTTCCACCCAATTATTTTGCCCTACTCGAACAGACTCAGTACGCATTTGATCTTGAATCAACAACAGACTTCCACTAGGGTAGTTTCGACATATTGAATCAAGCATTTTTTCAGCTGAGCCAGGAATATTCATTAAATCATGAAACATCGCAAAGCACATAATTAGATTCTTACCATCTTTCATACGTGTCCTATCAATATTCGCCGACCAGTCTTCTGCTGAAGATTGAACAACATTTATTTGTTCGGACAAACCATTTTTATTAATATTACTTTGCGCTAATTCACAACATTTTTGACTTATGTCAATACCTGAAAGTTTCGACATAGGGTAGCGTTCGGCTAGTTGGAGTAACCGTTGACCAGACCCACAACCAATATCTATAACTAAATCAAACTCTAATCTATCTAATAGCCTGAAAACGAAAGGATCTGTTTTATAAAATGAAACCAGTGAAGTTGCTTCAGCCATTTCTTTATCTTTCCTGATAACATCGCTACCATAATTAAGCTTTTGTGATAATATACCATAAGCATTATCAACAACTGGTTCGTAAGCTTCTATAAGCCATGACAAAAAACCCATATTTTCTGTTACGTCAACTTGCATTTCTGGCGTCATGTAATAAGCACCATTTTCTTCATAGATCAACGATTGTGCTGACATAAAATCGAGTAAATTACTTGCCCCAAGGTTTGTCATACCAAAACGTTCAATAAGTTCTTGTTTTTTAATGGCGCCCCGCTCTAGGATCAAGTCAAAAATCCCCTCATTTTTCCCCATAATAACGACTTTAGCCGTTAGATAACTGTTGAATAGCTGTGTCAGCATTCCATCTCTCCTATAGAATTTCTTAGTGCGTTTAGCTCGTAATAACTACAAATTCAGCGCTTTGTTATTAACTTAGTTATTTCTCTTTTTTCTTCCACTTCAATCATAGGTATCCTTACCCCCTTTCACTTACTGTCATTCTTTTCTTTTTATCAGCTTTCCTAAAACCATTTTCGTCAAGAATAATTGATAACTTTTCAACCATTATCCGCTCTATTTTTTTAATGTTATTATCATCAAAATAACCACGGTCGAACTCGAACGCAGCATCGATAACTGAATCATCAGTTCTTGCTTTAATGGACAGTTTAATAGCATAAGGAAAACGATCAGAAGCATACGGAACACTGGTTAAAACTTGATTATAGTCACCACTTTCATCATTTAATGTTATTTCTTCATCTACTACACTTGAAAGATTGACATAATTAAAAGCCGTATAAGAATCTTCATAATTTTTAACCAGAGATTTAATGCAAGCGACAGGGTATAATGCATTCGCATCTATCGTATTCAGGCGTTTAGCTAAATCAATTAAACTAGCTCTTAATTCTCCATTCATGTTGCTTGTTATGGGTAGTAAGCT
>JAUIHB010000201.1 GCA_030432465.1 Gammaproteobacteria bacterium | reverse complement strand
ATCAAACTATATTTTTTTAGACTCAGAATCTTTTAAATATTATTTAAAATTAAATGGCATAAAATTATCATTAAATAATGAAATGATTGAAAAATATAATACATCTACTAGCTCTTATGTCGTTATTGAAGGTATTTTTTTAATAAAGAGTCTGAGGAAAAATCTATATTGACGGATATAACAAGGTTAGAACGACTAGTACCAGTGTTTGAAGGTTTGGATTAAATAAGATGGACATGATTTTATAAAGTAATAAGGAAAATAAGAAAAAGATAGGGTGGGGTGCCGAGCAAGCTTGATAATTAAGGTTTTATTGAAGATATCAAGCGGTTCTACGGTAAAGGCAATATACAAGGTGTACTTAGTGATAAAGATTATCGAATCGCTCGTAAGGCAGAAATTGAGAATACTGACTTAATAGCGCTAAAAGCAGCATTACAAGATCGCCCGTCAATTGAAGAGGTGGTAAAATTGATTGGTCAGATTAGTGGTGAAAAGAAAAGTCAGATTATCAATCGGCGTGAGGGTAGGCCGCAGAGCGCGACGAATAGAGCATTCGCCATTTACGCTTGTCATTTTTATGCTACTGCGGCTCACAAAGAAATAACCGCGTATTTTGGTTTAACTCATTCTGGAAGTGTTAGTTATACGGTTGCAAAGGTCAATAAAAATTGCCAATGGGGATTGGAATAACGTCATCAGAAAGATAGAAAAGAACTTATTTACTATACAATAAACATGCCCCCTTGTTCTTCTAGAGGTTTTTGAAATTGAAGCTAAGATGACTAGCAATACTGTCATGAGGCAGGCATATGGGTGCTTAGCTGATGAAAGAAAAAACCATGGCCATTGTATATCTACATATCAATTAGCAGGTAATGAAGACATAAGGTATTAATTTGGAAACATGGAATATTAAGTGTTAAACTTGTTACTTACTTTATTTTATTTTTAACTATAAATTTTAAAGTAGAAGCTAGCGAAACTTTTCGATATAAGCGAAAGTTGTTTTATACTCAGGTTTTTTCCGAGTTTTCTAAAGGTGATATCTTTCAGAAAAGTTGTTACATGAACGCTGAATTTGTTAACCAAAAAACTTCATTAGGTTATATGACTCAATTCAACTCTTTTCATGATGGAGATATTACTTGGAGAGTAGGTATATACAAGAAGAAACAAGAACAGCGCGGACAGGCTGGTTTGTTTTTTGAGAGAAATGGAGAAATAAAAAATCTAATAGAAGGGTTTAGTGGTTTTATCGTTCCTCGGGGAAACTATTTTTTGTTTGTTTCAAATAATCAACCGCAACAGCATAGTGCTAGTTCTGAAGTATTTAAGGTTTCTATAAATGATGAAGGTTTTTTTGAAATTAAATCTTTAATAAAAAAAGAAGAATTTATTTGTGAATCAGTAGAGTTAGATGATCAGAGTGTGGTATTAATAAGTGGTAATTATAATTCTGGATTTGCATTAAAAATAACTCAGGATTTAACAATTTATGAGGTTGAGTATTATCAGCATAATTAAAAGGTAAACTGATACTTGATAGTCGTTTTTCTAGTCAAGGTTTTAAGCAATAATATTTAAAACCTCAGGTCAAGGTTAAACTCAATTATCAGTGCGTAAAGAGAGTTATTACTAGAAAGTGAGAGTTCTTTTTTGAACTTCAAACAACCGAAATTAGACGGATGTAGTTAGTGATAAGTCAGATGATTTCTTGTTAGATTTTTGCGTTAAGCAACGCTAAAAATTTCTGTAATTTTCTGATTCCCTGAATTAATCGTTGTTCAAGCTGTTTCACTTTGATTTTAGTTGTAGTTGCGTGCTCAAGATAATGTCGGTAGAGTGATATCTTAGCTTAGATAATACATATGAACATAGCATGAAATACTTAATTATTCTCATTGGGTTTCTTACCTCAGATATTATTGCCTGTAGCGGTGACTTTTCGTCAAGGTTTGTTCCGTTTGCAGTTGAACTTGAAAATCGACAAGTTGAACCTATGAGTGTTTATGAAATAAACTTCCCAATAAAGAAGAGCGAAGAGGCTGAGTTTTATTTAAGTAGTATCACGGCATATTTAAATGATTTATTCAGTTTTAATGTTGAATACGTTGAATTACCTAAGTACAAAGATCGGTATTACACGGTGCATTTAACCTTAAATCAATCTATCGTGAGTAAGATTAAATTGAATGCGAGATACCTTTCTTTAAATAAAGAAGGAATCAGGCGAGCAGCTTGTATTAATCATCAAAGTATTAGCTTATCGGAGATGTTAGAAAATATCCCTGTAACAATCCGATAAAATAAGACTGTTTAAATACCGAATGTTTTTTAAACTATTCAAATAGAATTACACCAATATTTAGTTTCGGATTAATCTGTTAACCAGACGTTAATCTCTCGCTTTGTTATCGATGTGTCAGGCAAAAGAACCAACGTATAATTTTTCTAAATTTCAATTTCTTCAAATCTGGAGACCACGGCAATACCTCCAGCACTAAGTGATTTAATTTTCCCATCTGTAAGCGTTAGCGTAACTTCTATGCAGCTTGGAGAGGATGGCGTCATAGAATAACCTTGCTCAATTGAAAAAATGTTTTTGTTTATTTTTAAATAATCATGTAAGAAACAAGCAAGTGGTCCAGCAGCCATACCCGTGGCAGCCTCTTCTAAGATTCCATAGCGAACAGTGCTATTCGTCCCGCTCTGTTTGCTAAACGAACAACGGGCTCATTTCATTATCACATTAATCAAACGATGTAATTATCAGTCGCGGGCTTCCTCGTGATTTTCTCATTACCTTTCAATAATTCGGCCAAATATTAAAATGATTAAAAAATAATATTTTTAATGTTTAGTTCTATTTATGCCGTTGTCACTTTTGTTTGAAATTTGAGTGAGCTGTTAGGTTAAAAATATAATGTTTGGTGTGAGCCAAAATAATTTATCTACGTAGATAGATACGATGTTAATCAATAATGAGAGAAATGTTATGCAAAAGTTAAAGAATAAATTTTTGACCATGCTTGCTTTAACAGTCCTTTTGGGTCTAACGGCATGTAATAGTGATGATAAAAAATCAACACCGGAAACACCTCAAACTTCACCCGATACTCGAGTACAAATTATTCATGCGTCGCCAGATGCGCCTAAAGTAGACTTGATTGTTGATGGTAATGCGGTTGCTGAAGACGTCGATTATCTACAGGCAACACCATTGAATGTTGTTTCTGTTGGTTCTCACACCGTTGGAGTCAAAGCGATATTGCCTGACGGTTCAACGGTTGATGCCTTTGATGATGTAACTGCCGACTTTGCTGTCGATACCATTCATACTATTTTGGCGGTTAATAATACCGACGCTATAGAACCACTAGTTTTGACACGATCTGATAGTGGGGTTACTAGTGGTAACGTCAGGTTACAAGTTGTTCATGCCGCCCCTGACGCGCCAATGGTGGATATTTATGCGACAGTGCCAAATGCTGATTTAAGCCAATCAGCACCTATTGTTACTGCTGAATTTAAAGGGAGTCTGGACGCAACAGAAATTGTTGCAGGAGATTACCAAATCAGAATTACGCCTGCCGGCGATCCTGAAACGGTTGTTTATGATTCAGGTCCGCAAACGCTAGCTTCTGGTGGTGATTTTATTGTCGCAGCGGTCACAAATACTGGTCCAGGATCGCACCCTGTTAACCTAGTCTTGGTTAACCCACAAGGACAAGTGATCCCATTATTACATGTTGCTACACCGGCTGAAGTGAGAGTTGTACATGCCTCTCCTGATGCTCCTGCGGTTGATGTGATTGCCGATGATAACTTTCAAGCCCCGCTGGTTGATAATTTAGAATATGCTGAGTATGCTGGTTATGTCGACTTGGCTCCAGCTGATTATAACCTCAAAGTCGTTCCTAATGGTGAATTGGCTCCAGTGGTTATTGATGCTGATTTAAGCCTGATGGCTGGTTTGAGTTACAATGTTATTGCAGCAAATCTCCTTGAGTCAATTGAGCCGTTGGTGTTAACTGCTGATAATCGTAGAATAGCTACAGAAGCAAAGTTACGCATTGTACATGCTAGTCCAGCGGCAGGTAATGTCGATGTATATTTAGTTGCTCCTAACAGCGATATTACAGAAATCACACCAACTCTCGCTGATGTGCCATTTTTAGCTGATACTGATTTCTTATCAATTCTTCCTGGTAGCTATGATGTGGTTATTACACCAACGGGTAGTAAAGACGCGGCGATAGGTCCATTAAATGTCACCTTAAATGCTTTGGGAATTTATTCGGCTATCGCAATCGATAATGTCGGAGGTGGAGCACCTCTTGGCGTTATTTTGTTGGATGATTTTACTCTAACTCAATAACTATGTACAAAGTAACAGCGCACAATAGGGAAGGTGTATTTGAAAGGTTACAAAAAAGCAGAAACTTAAGATTAGTTGATTTGGAATGTTGAAAAACTAAGATTTTTAAATCAACTGCTACCCAATGTTTCTATGCAATATATTAAAATCAAATGCACTCAAAGTGAGATCAAAATGCGGTTGCTATTCAATGCGACCGCAATTTTTTTATAGCTCGACTTCAGATCTACATGGATATTGTTCATATTTATAGTCGCATAAGACACAGATAATACTCCTTCACTCTTTTTGCATACTTGGTGAGTCAGGCTTGCTGTTAGCAATGATTTCACTGTCAAGAATGCATATAGTCTGGAGTTTAGCAAAAGGCTTTCACCTGAATCTGACGGTTTTAAATTATCGCGTTATAATTTTCGGTTGATTGATTAAGCAAAAAATCAGCAAGTCAAGGCATCTCACTGCTATAAAAAAAATGCATCCTGTGGTATTTTGAGCTTTTGGGGTGCAAGCTACTATTTTTGTGAGCAAGGTATAATTATCGTGCGATTAATTCGCTATTTTCAATGGCTTTTTTTTAGTTTTTTAGCTTGTTCTTTTTTAGTGCAAGGCGAAGCTACAGATGCTGAGAAAACTTCTTTAAAAAAACGTCTTGAGATTCAATCTAAAATTACCCAATCAGTTAAAGCTTATTTGAATAAAGAGCCTAGTCGAGGTTTTTCACTTGCGGTTTACTATGAAGGGGATTTTTTTTATTTAAATGGTTGGGGCACTTATGATATTGATGGGAAAAAAAGAGCTGATGAAACGACCACATATCGTATCGCTTCTATAAGTAAAGCTGTTACAGCAACTTTAGCCCATCGTCTACAAGAACAGAAAAAAATAGTCCTGGATTCTCCAGTTACTTCGGTTATTAAAGATCTTGCTTCTCATCATAATTACCAAATATCCCAGTTGTTATCGCATAGATCTGGAGTATGTCATTATGATAAACACTGTAAAACCTACGACGGAACACCTATCAATTTAGAACAAAAAAACAGTATGTGGCCTGCTGTGGAGCAGTTTCACCTGAATGAGTTGAGTAGTAGAACTGGCGATATTTACTACTCTACACACGCTTATTCAATTATTGCTAATGCACTTGAACAAGCAACTGATGAACCATTTAGTTTATTGATGCAAAATCATATAAACTTGCCGTTAGGTACTCAGTTTCGATGCGAAAACTTACTTGAAAAAGATATAGAACATTCTGCTCTCTTTCGATTAAACAACCGTAATAATATGAGCCATTCAATTGAGGTTGTACCTGCAAAAAATATCCAGTGGAAATGTGCGGGCGGTGGTATGCAGGCGAGTGTTGTTGACTTAGTGAAGTTGGGGGCCGCGGTAAAAAATAACTTGTTATTTTCTGATAATGAAAAATCCAGTATGCTAAGTTCACCGGATGAAAAACAAAAGTATGGTGTACGAATTGCCAATGGGTGGGATATTTATCCACCCACAGCGGAGTTACCGATAGAGTGGTTTGGTAAGTCTGGTGATTATATCGGGGCTAGGAGTTATCTAAGAGTTTACCCTGAGAGTGATTTAATTATTGCGTTAGCTGGTAATACGCGAGGTCAAGGACATGAGAAGTTAGTGGATAATATTGCACGACTTTTTGAATCCTCATTTAGCATTTTTTGATTCTTCACGAATTTAAGAGTTTTAGTTAACAAATAGAATGGTTTAGTCATGGAAAAAGAAATAAAACAAGAGCTTGCACAATTGCAAGTGGTTTACGAAACGATCATTAATTTTTTTATAAATTATAGTTTCCAATTAATTGGCGCCCTGATAGTTTTATTAATTGGTTTATTTATCGCTAAAAAAGTTGCTCGTGTTGTCCAAAAAATGTGTGAGAGTAAAGGCTTGGATATTACTCTATCCCGCTTTTTGGCCAATATAGTCAAGATTGCTTTAGTAACGATGGTTGTGATCATTTGTCTAAGTAAACTGGGAATTAGCGTAACCCCATTTCTTGCTGCAATTGGTGCAATATCTTTAGGTGCGGGCTTAGCCGTTCAAGGTTTGTTATCGAATTATGGCGCGGGTTTGAATATTATTTTAACGCGGCCGTTTGTGGTGGGAGATACCATTCAAGTTCAAGGAGTTGGAGGCTATGTGAAAGATATTTTGCTTGCCTACACTATTATTGTGACGGAGGACGATGTAGAAATTACTATTCCGAACAAGCATATAATTGGAGAAATTTTGCATAATTCTCATGAAGTATCATTGTTGGAATTATCTATAGGGGTTTCTTATGCCAGTGATATGGATAAAGTGACTCAGTTGCTACAGGAAACTGTGGATAAGTCACCCGAAGTTGAACAGTCAAAAAAGCCAATGGTTGGGATAGTCGGCTTTGGTGATAGTAGTGTGGATTTTGAAGTTCGTGTATGGACAAAGTCGGACAATATTAATGCCGCAAAATTCTCAGTTAATAAAGCGATATGGGATGCTTTGAAACAAAATAATATTGAAATACCGTTTCCTCAACGAGAAGTTAAGTTGCTACAGGAATAATATATTACGTCTGTGGTGTGATAAATGAAATTTGGTTTTTTCCATTATCTTTACTTTTATACATGGCTTTGTCTGCATAGGTAATGAGTTTTTTGAGAGCTAACTCATCATGCCATTCGACAACGCCTATGCTAACACCAATTGAAAGTTCAACTTCCTTATCATCGGTTTTTAACTTGACAGGCTTTGTCAGCATGGCTAATTTTTCGGTTAAAACTTTTTTTAAATCTTTTTGTGTGGTGTAGTTAGTTAATATCCATATGAATTCATCACCGCCCAGACGAGCGACAATATCTGAGGCTCTAAGTTTTGTATTAAGGCGCTGAGCTATAGTGATCAACAATTGATCGCCTGCATCGTGACC
>JAUIHB010000200.1 GCA_030432465.1 Gammaproteobacteria bacterium | reverse complement strand
TACTGATCCTTATTAGCTATAGGTTTTTGGGTAAGTTTAGTAATATCTCTAAAAGTAATTAAACCTACCAATTTGTAATCTTTATTTACAACCGGTAATTTTTCAATTTTATTTTCTTGCAAAATATCTTCGGCTTGTTCCAAAGAAGTACCTTCTGCAACAGTTACTAAATTTTTAGAAGTCATTACTTCTGAAATTGGTCGGTCGTTATTCTTTTCGAAACGTAAATCACGATTTGTAACAATACCTATGAGCTTACCTGAAGCATCTACTATTGGAATACCTCCAATACCAAATTCTTTCATGTTTGCTTTTGCCAAGCGCCCGGACCAGCAGGTCGGCTCGTTCCGGATCTGTTTTACGCAGATGTTCCGAAAGCTGAAGAAGAAGATTTTCAAACTGCTTTGAAAGAAGGGTTTCAGCTTACCAAGTGGGAGTTTCTGGAGAAGTTTCTTTCGACGAAACTTTCTAGTGCCGATAATTTCTTTGTTCATTTAAAAAGGAATCTTTGTCATCAAGCTCAACATTAAAAATAACCCCTATACCATTGATGCCGGGATATAACTTTTCAATTTGTAAGCTTTGTGCGTAGCTTTTCCATTGAGAGTATGAAATCTCACCTTGTTTGCTATCAATTAGTGCTACGCCACTTAAAAGTGCATTTTCATATAACTCCATTCTCTCTTTAACTAATTCGATAACTTGTTCGCTTTCGCGTTTAAAGCGAGTTTCAATATTTGATTTGACCTGACTGTTAGATATATACCAAGCAAAGAAGGTGATTACTAATGAAAAAATAACAATCAACCAATGGATCCAGCTTAATTGATTTAACTTTATTTCCTGTAACGATTCATTTGTATCATTATCAGTTGTAGAGGTTTTTAATTGTTCGTTCATTATTAATTTTTTATATCCATCAGATTGTAATCTCGATGAGATTGAAAAATGTTTAGTTATTGTTTGAGAATGAAATCAGTGGCATATCGTTTTATTACCAGATAATTTTATACTCAATTCCCAGTGCTAAATTACTGGTGTCAGAATAGCGATATTCGTTGATTCGATATTCCGCAGTCAAATAAAAGTGTTGTAAAATTTCATAACCAATTTGTGCTTCTGCTACAATCGGATTTTTAGATATATCACTGATTAAATCTTCATTAAAGGTATGATCAATAAAGCCTGCCATGTACAGCTGTTTGGAAATGTAAGGGAATCGCATAAAAAAAGCATGCTCTATTTGCCAGATATCGGCAGGCTGATCATCAAATTGTATCGCATGCAAGTTAAGCGAATAGTTTAAATGAATGCTTTGAAAGAAATCTTTGAATGCATAAAAATCATTGAGGCGCCAACGTATACCTAGTCGATGTCGGTCATTGTTATCGCCCGTTCTAAAATTTAATTGTGCAGTTAAATCTAATGAAGAGCTTTGGCTTATTTTCCAGCGTAAATTTTGTTCAGTATAGTATGAGGTAGTATCACTTAGTTCGCCCGCGTTACTCTGATTAGATAAGTTAGTTAAACTAAAATACGAAAAATCTTCAGGTAGTTGAGCTGCTATATTAATTGTTACAGTATTATCGTTATCTACATCTGATAAGTAAGGGTAAAAGTTAAAATCAATAAATCCACTAGGTGAAGTTGAGGCTGCGACAGGACTGATTGGTAAAAATAGACACATCAATATAATTTTTATGTGACTTATACCACAAACCCAATATTCACCTAGTTTCATTTTTAGTCCAATAGCGATATTCAATGTACTAAAATTAGACCAGTATTCTAATATTATCCATTTTTACTCGTAAAATTTCACTTTTATGATGTTTATGTGATGCTTAAATTGGTGTGAAGTTATTGAATGATTTAAACTAACTTCGTCACAATGAATTAGTTAATAAACTACAATTATTATTTATTATCTAGATGATTAAGAATAAGACTCATTTGCAAAAAAAGTGACAAGTAAAAACAACCAAAAAGTAGAATAATTAAAAGGTATAGTAACCATTAAAATGGAGAGCGATTATGTCGGGTAATGAATTAACTGATAAGAGTGAGTTTACTCAAAAAAGCCAAAGTAATACTCCAGGTTGGTATTGGACTGTGAGTACCGTTGCTTTAATTTGGAATCTTTTAGGGGTTGTCGCCTTTATTGGTCACATAAGTATGACACCGGAAATGATTGCCCAAATGCCAGTCGAGCAACAGGCTCTGTATCAAAACACACCAGGTTGGGTCGATATTGCTTTTGCTTTAGGTGTTTTTGGTGGGGTATTGGGGAGTATTGGGTTGTTAATGCGTAAAACCTGGTCTTTGCCAATATTGAGTCTGTCTTTAGTTGGAGTGTTACTGCAAAATCTGTATACTTTCTTTTTGAGCGATACTTTTGCCGTGATGGGACCGCTGGCGATGATTTTACCTATATTGGTTATCTTAATTGCCATAGGCCTAGTTATTTTTAGTAAGTCGATGATTAAAAAAGGAATTATTCGATCTAGTCGAAGCTAGTATGATAATTTTGAAAAAAACAGCACCGTTAAGTTTTTTAAATAACGGTGCTAATTTATCATTTAAATAGCTATCAAAAGCAATTTAAAATTTTATATTCATATTAGCGTAATTTGTTGCAGTTGGCATAATAGGTAACTGTTGCAGGCCAGTCACTAAATACACCAATGACACCAACTTCCTGTGCAAGAACATCAAGTAATTTAAAGACATCACCGTCATTATTAATTGCTTGTTCTATTGATTGATAATACCAACCTCCACCGGTATTTAGAGGACCTGAACGTTCCAATGTCCAAGTTATAATATCAAGACCAGCGGCTTTTGCGCTAGTAGCATAAGCGGAAGGTACTATTTGGTTCTTATGATCTAAGTCGACAAGCAACCAAAGTGGAGGGGCAATAATATTAACGCCATCGGCCACAAGTTCCTCCATAGTTGGACTCCATGTTGCTGGGTTACGAAAGTCAAAAGTAGCGCTTTCATATCGATCATCCAGATAAACCGCTCGTTTTGCATAACGAGGTTCGTGCTCAATCCAAAAACGCACATCATTTAAATCAAAAGATTGAGGGTAAACATGGTGAGCAGGTACCCGTGCTTGTTTATATTCATTAATCATCTGTTGAGCATAGTCTTGTTGGGTATAAGTTCCTTCAAAAGGCATAACAACACTCGGGGATTTCAGCTCTGGAGTCATTTTGACCCCGAGCTGTTTGAACAGATGGATACTTTCTGAATGACTAAGTAAAGTTCCATTATGTGAATATAAATCAGTACGCCAGTCAGCGGTTGCATTCATATAGTCTGCTAAATTGGTTGCTTTGGGATTTGAGGCATCCATCTTCCCTTTTAGTGATTTGAATTCCTCCAGTGTAATGTCGCTTGTACAACATTTAGCTGTTGCAGGTGAAATAACATTACCATCGATATCAATCACCGCAGGACTAAATGGAGTTGAACATTTAGCGGCTAAAGGTGTGGCTAAGATATTGGTAGTTGTATGGAGATCACATTGTGAATGACGACAAACTAACTCTTTATCCTGAGTAAAAGTGACGTCACACTCTATAATACCAGCCCCCATTTTGGCCGCAGCAATATAGGACTCTTTGGTATGTTCGGGGAATTGTAACGGTGCGCCGCGATGACCAATAGAAAAATCAGTTTTTTTATAACGTAACTTGTTATTGCATGAGGCTAGTTTGGATTTTAAGTATCCATTATCCATATTGTTGACTAGATATTCCGGTCGCGGTCCTAGTTGAATACTAGATTTTTTAAAGTGGTTAAAATTTGACTTAGTTGATGAGTTGTTTTCGTGACTGTTTTTACTGTATAGCTCCGAAACGGGAGAGAGCAGTAAGCCTGTGATTAGACAAACTGCCAGTGAGTTAAGCTTCAACATGGTGTACTCCAATTGTTATTGTTAAATTTGATGTGTAGAGAAAGTACTGATATGAGATGGCAGTTTAATGACACTTGTGTTGTGTCTATGTGAACGCTTAATTTAATGCATAACAATAAACAAAAGCTTGTGCGGAAAAGTAATGATATATTACAAAAAACAGCTGTCTGAAAAAGTACGGTGAAAGTGAAAGAGTAATTGCTTATAATTGATTTTTATTGCAGATATCAGAAGTGATTTATGACACAACAAGTTAGTCAATTTGGAACATTAGATGCGTCATTTCAAGCCGCAGGAGGTGAAGTGGGCGTAAAAAAATTGGTGAATGATTTTTATGACTTTATGCAACAAATTCCTCAAGCAAACAAAGTGCTTAATATGCATCCTCAGCCTTTAGATACGTCGAGAGATAAATTATTTCGTTTTTTATGCGGTTGGTTAGGCGGGCCACGATTGTTTCAAGAAAAATATGGACCAATTAATATACCGGCAGTACATGCTCATTTATCAATAGGAACGAAGGAAAGAGACGCATGGTTGATGTGTATGGAGAAAGCTATTGCATTACAAAACTACACCCCCGAGTTTTCAGTTTATTTATTAACTCAATTAAAAATTCCTGCTGAGCGTGTCAGGAATCAAGAATGATATTAGATGACATTTAAATTAGTCGCACTATAGAGTCGAGCTGCATAGTGAGTAAAATCCCAGAATATTGTAAGTATCACCCTAATCAAATCGCAGGCTGGATGTGCGCCAGTTGCCATACTTATTTTTGCTCTAGCTGTGTTCCTGAAGATAATAAAAACTACTCTCCAAAATGTAGCTTATGTCGTCGTAGTTTAACCTCATTAAGTATTGCCTCAAGAATTCCAGCTTTACATTTAGCGATAGCTGATTTGTTATTACGACCATTTAATCAAAGCATTTTGCTGTTGTTGGGATGTTTTGCATTTATTATAGCTTGCTTACCACAAAGTCTATTGGGGGTGATCTTGTTAATACTCGTCAGTGTACCGCTGATTGAATTTTTATTTGAATATATGGAAAAAACGGCAAGTGGGGAGCTTTTAAAGATAAAAGTTGCTAGTTACCTAAAACTAGAAAATAAAGGAATGTTTATTCGTTTTGCTTTAATCGCGGGGTTAATAAGCTATTCTTTATTACAGATTTTTCAGATAAGTGAGTTTTTAGGCTCTATCCTCACTATTTTTTTTGTTTTAGGATTACCCGCTTCTATTATTATTCTAATGATGGAAAAGTCGATGTTTTCAATGGTTAACCCGTTGAAAATCATATTTATTATTAAGCAGTTTAAGTCTGCTTATGTACTGTTATATGTTTTTATACTCACTGTTTTGTGGGGAATTATATTAGCGAGTCAATTAACCGAGTTTACGCTTTTTATCCGCTTTTTTGTTAATGGAGTCGTTTTATACTCGTTAGCCTGTGTTTTTGTTATAGCTGGATATTTGGTTTATCGGTTTCATTCAGAATTAAATTTTACAATTAATCGCCAAAGCTTACATACGCTTAATAGCAATAAGTCTACTGATGCTTTTGCAGAAGTTGATATTTTCATCCATGAAGGTCGCTTTGAAGATGCTCAAGCTTTATTAATCAAACATATTAATGATGATAAGTGCAGCTATAAAGCATATGAAAAACTTATTTTACTTTATGCAATACAAAACAAAGAAAACTATTTAAAACAAACCATCGAAGAATATTTAGATGTTTTACATCGGCATGGTAAAAATAAACAAGCTGCTGATTTTATTTCTCAGCTGAAAAAAAGAGAAATTACTTATTTTTCAGATAAAACTGAAATTGTTTTAGCTTTAGTTGAGCACATGAAAAATAAACATCAATTTCAAACTGCTTTAGCAATGATATCTTATATTATCGAACGACAAAAAATGCCAGAACATTGGGAAGAGCTTTATATAGCTTATGCTTCACTCTTAGCTGAGTTTGCAAATAAAATACCTGAAGCAGCCGATGCACTTAAACTTGTAATTAATCGAAGCTTAAATCAAGAGAAAATGGAGCAAGCAGAGGCATATTTAAAAGTTTTACAATATTAGTTGTTTAATTAGATATTTTGAACGAATGTTAAAAATCTATAAAATTTGAGGTTCAATACGTTTTAGAGAGCTTATTGCATGGTGCGCAATGGGGTTTTCTGCGTAATAGTTAATTAAATATTTAAGCTCATCTCGTGCCCTGATAAATTTACGTTGTTGTATCATTGACTCACAATAACCGAAAAGTGCTTCAGGGGTTTCCATATCTTCCGCAAAAGCGGTTTTAATTTCTTTTAAAAATAGTAAAGCATCCTGTTGTAAATGAGACTGAGCGAGATGTTTAAATAAATTAAAAATCTGTGTTTTTGAAAAATCTTTTGGGTGATGTGCTTCGGGATAATATTTTTTATAATCAATAAAAACGTCTAATAATATAGGGTGGAAGTCAGGTTTGCTTGAGGCTAAATCGAAAACATGGAAGCAAATGAATCGATATGCTTTGGATAAAGGCTTTTTTTCAGCAAGCTTATAAATACGCTGAATCAGTTCGAAATCATCGGGGTAAAACTTGACAAGCAGTATCAGTTGCTCAAGAGCTTCGTCAATTCTTAATTGACGGATAAATTGTGAGGCTTTATCTAAGGTTGCTCTGTAGTTCATGCGATCCAATATAGTTGTTATACAGACTAACGTTTTTGACTTTATTGAAAAATAGCTCGCGATGAATAAAAATAAATTCATCGCGAGCTATTTTTTATTAATTAACTTCCTATTTTACCATTAACGATGCTATTAAATGCCGTTAAGCTATCTATTAAGCTTGAGTTACCTAATCCATGATTAGGAAATAAATTAGCAAAATTATTTTGCTCACCATGTAATGCCATATAGTTGAGTATGACCGTCTCTACAAGTAAATTAGGATTATTGGCAGCTGGTGATGATGCCGTTTCGGTTGAGCCATCTGAACGCATATAACCTATTTGCTGATGAATAGCTTGCTCTTCTGGTGTTGCACCTAGAAGTTGTGCTCGTCCATTAGGATTATACACCAGAAAAAATGAGCCAGCAGTAGATGAGTTATCACTCTGCCACATAAATTTACCCCGACCTTCCGGTGAGTTATCGACCATACCGTTACTACTTACAGAGCCGTCACTGAATACGTACATCATCAATGGAACACCTACTTTTGCAGCGTACTCTAAACATGCTCCCATACAGCGACCAGCTCGGTAGTCCCTGACTTCTCCTGTTGAGCGGCCTTGTCCGTGGTAATCAAATCCACCCATTGTTATAGTACCTGCCCCCGCGAAACCATTAATAACCATTTTCATTACTGATGCCGTTTTTCTGAATTCGCCGTCAGAATCAAACTCTTCTTGAGTGAATATGCCATTAGGTCCAACAATGTCATTATCAAGTACAGGATCGAGAGTTGATGGATCACCGAAGCGGTCGGCCAAGTCAGCACTTTTGA
>JAUIHB010000199.1 GCA_030432465.1 Gammaproteobacteria bacterium | reverse complement strand
AAAATAGCCAAAAAGGCTGAGTTATCCGCAATTGAAAAAGCTCATGCCGTGTATAAAGCGGAAGAATACGAGGCAGCCTATCAATTGTATTTGCCACTTGCTATAGCAGGAAACGCCGAAGCACAAGCCAAAATAGGAATTATGAATTTTTGGGGGAGAGGCACTAAAAAAGATGAATTTGAAGCTTATTCATGGTCTTTGAAAGCAGCCAAACAGGACAATCCGCTAGCCCAACATATGCTGGGCTATTTATACGAAAATGGCATTTATGTGGGCAAAGATGAACGCATTGCTTTATCTTGGTACCGCAAAGCCGCAGATCAAGGCCATGCCCCAGCCATTGCAATTATGGCGTCAAGTTACATTTACGGTAATGTCCTACCTAAAAATGTAAAATTAGGGTTTGATTTAGCAAAGCGAGCAGCTAAACAAGATAATGCTTTTGCTGAGTATTTGATTGGATATGTTTATGAAAATGAATATAACGACTTAAGACAAGCCTTAAAGTGGTATACCAAGGCCGCAGAAAACCGTTATGCCGCAGCTGCGAACCAGATAGCAACTTTGTATTACCAAGGTAAAGGTATGCCAGCCCAAGACCTGAAAGAAGCATTTCTTTGGTTTTATATCGCGGAAGAACTTGGCTCACCTGAAGGTTACACTAACCGACCTATTATTGAGGCAAAGCTTGATCCAAAAGATGTCGTAATATTAGAACAAGAGGCTAAACGCTGGCTGGTTAAACTGAAATAGCCTTTAATGCCTTGCTAATAATGTCTTGCTAATTCATTCTCTAAGTTTACCGTCACCTGATTAGATTTTTCGTCCATACAGGTGGCTTACTTAGATAACTAACTGGTTTTCAACATATCCTACCCAGCTTCGAGCAAGACATTAGCAATACATTCTGCCCCACCCTCTCTGTTCCCTCATACTCTGTTCTGCTTATCATTCTATGAGCTTTTCAGTACGATAAGTGGCTAGAATTAGACTTTGAACTATACTTGGTTAACCATGTAAACATACGCTCAAACCTTTTAGCAGCATAAGCGTAACTCAATCTGGAGTGTCCATGACACCACTAAAAGTCGCGGTTATTGATGATGCGACCATGATCCGTGATCTCATCAAAAAGTTTATCCGACAAAACTTTCCCGACGCTAAAATATTCGATGCCAATAATGGTTTAGCAGGGAAAAATTTATTACAAAAACAACCTTTAGATCTTATTTTATGTGACTGGGAGATGCCAGAATTAAACGGCGAAGAGTTACTTAAATGGGTACGCCAAGAAGACAAATTGAAAAATATCCCTTTTATAATGGTAAGTAGTCGTGGTGATAAAGAATTTGTTATTCAAGCCATTCAGTCTGGCGTAAGTGATTATTTAGTTAAACCTTTTAATAACAAACAATTTTTAGAGAAAATTTATAAAGCACTAAAAAAGCATGGAAAAGAACTTCCACCAAGTAAAATATTAAACAAGCCACCTACTGGGCGCGGTGGAGACTCTCTAGCAGTGTTAACTCAACACTCACAACCGCTTAAACCACAAATCAAAAAAGCACAAAAGCCTTTACCCAAAGGGGTTGCATTATTACGCACTCCTCATGGAGAAATTCGCTGTGTTTTGAAAAATCTGGATTTAACCAGCATGCTAGGTTTGTTTAAACATGTCGACTTTATGCCCAGTTTACTCGATCAGGTATCACTGGACATCGAATTTAAACGGGCTGAAGAAAAGAAAATAATGCGTATCAATGGTTTTATACAAATGCTGAAAAGCAACGATGACACACCTGATTGCGAACGTATTCAGGTTAAAGTGGTATTTATGGATGAAGATCCAGAAAAGCGAGCACTTATCTCTGAATATGTCGGCCAATTTGGTTAAGAAAACGTTTACCCCTCATTACCAACTCCCTCATCATTTTTGACTAAAAACTGTTCAAGCTTGGTTTGTTCAGAGGTACTAAAAGTAACAAAGCCAATTGGAACTGTCGTGTTCACACTGTCTATCAATTGTTTTGCATTAGCTTCCCCAAAACCACCTCACAACTCAATCACCTCAATACCTGAAGCCACCATATCTTTTGCCACTTGAATAGCTTGTGAAATATCGCTTACTCCAATAATTTGACTTTTAAAGACTTGATTATCAATAATTGTCGAAGTGGTTTGTGGGCTATATTGGGGAGCTAAAATGATAAAGCCGTAGTGTTTTATTGGCATAACAAATCCCTATTGAATTTTGATGAAGCCAATATACAAAACTTAACAGGTAATAAAAACCTGAAAGTTGATATATTTGTATGATATTTTAAGAATATACGGTGTTATCTTCTGTTTTAGCCAGCAAGATTTTTATCAACCAATTTATAATCAAAGTACAACCTTACAAACTTTCATACAGACAACACTTGCAGTCAATCAATTAACTCGCTAACCTAATCGTTAGCTCAACAATAATGATTATCATAAATAGTATTTGCACGACGTAAAAATTAACTTTAATTTATTAATCGCAATACGATAGGAGAATAGAGTGAGACATATAATTTTATTATGTAGTACAATTTTTATCAGCATTATGACATTAAACTTTGCACACGCAGGAGTTATTCCCGCTGAACAGGTTATTAATCAGCAACAACATCAATATAATAAACAACAAATTCTCGCTATGGTAGAAACCACAGAAGTTCAACAAAAATTGGTTAGTTTAGGCGTATCTCCGGAAGATGCAAAATCACGAATAGCCAATATGACCAATGATGAACTAGCACAATTTAACGAACAAATGGAAAATTTGCCTGCTGGTGGTGGAATCGTCGGAACCATCATTACAGTTTTAGTCGTCATTGCAGTACTAGATGTGCTTGGTGTAACTGACGTTTATTCATTTATTCGTCCAATCAATTAGCCTATTTACATCAGTCGTTTTATTTTTAGCGTGATAATACAACGACAAATATTAAAAGCTGGCATAATCGCCAGCTTTTTATTGTTTACTTTTGGCTGTGCGACACCTCCACAAACCGCTCGCTTACTGTCTTCACCATTGACAATTCCACCCAGCTACGAAATTAATAACGTTCCTTTTTATTCACAGGAAGAGTTTTTTTGCGGACCAACAACTTTAACCGAGGCTTTTAATTTTTATGGAATGGAAGAAACTCCTCAGGCCATTGCTCCAAAGCTATTTATTCCAGAGCTGGAAGGAAGTTTACAAATCGAAATGATTTCAGCAACACGCCAGCACGGCTTTTTAGCTTATGCTGAAAAAGGGAATCTAGAGCAATTATTTTCGTTAATCAATGACAATATTCCAGTCATTGTTTTACAAAACGTTGCAACCTCTTGGTTCCCTATGTGGCACTATGCTTTAGTGATTGGTTACGATATTGACAAGCGGGATGTGATTTTACATTCAGGTGAAACAGAGCGCAGAATATCAGAGCTAAAAGCATTTGAACGAACTTGGCAGCGCGGTAAGTATTGGTTATTAGCCGTTGTTCCACCAAGTAAAACCAGTCAGCATTTTAAACCTTTTGTCTATACCAAAGCGGCTCAGGATCTATTATCGGTTAATCAGCAAGTCGCGGGGGTTTCAGCTTTAGTCAGCGCAACAAAACAGTGGCCAGATTATTGGCTGCCTTATTTCTTGTTAGGCAATCATTATTTAGACAAAGATCTGGCTCAATCCGTAAACTGGTATCAACAAGGTTTTTCCTACGCCACAACTCAAGCAGCTTATTTAAATAATTTTGCTTATGCTCTCAATAAAAGTGCATGTAAAAATTCTGCATTAAAAATGATTAATCAAGCGCTAGTATTAGCGCCTGATGATAAAAGTATTAAAGAGACACACAAAGAAATTTCAGCTTCAGTGCCTACCCAAACCTGTCAGCTAAAGATTAGTGACTAGTTTTCTTCACTTAACTTCTGTAAAAGCTGTAATGCCTGTTGCGCGTTTTCCACAGGGACAAAAATATGATCATGATAAAACGCCGCTATGACATTAGCACTGATATTATGTTCTGCTAATTGTGAAGCCACCGCTGCCGTCAACCCTACAGCGTTTAAACTGGAATGAACATTTAATGTGATCACTTGAAAAACGGATTGATAGTCTAAATTTTCCTGATCCGCCACATCCTTTAAAACAACTAAAGTTAACCCCTCGCTTTCTTGATAAGAAGCAATTGGATTAAACGATGTATAATCACCATAGCGAGCATCACTCAATGTAATAAATACAAATAGCTCATCGCTTAATTGAGGTTTCATACTTTTTAAAAGTTGAGTTAAATTAGTTTCACCAATCATATTTGTTCACTTTTATTGAAGATAAATAATCTTTACTTATCAATTTACTCTTAATATCTCCCCAAAATAAGACTCTCACTTTACTGTCAATTTCCTACACATTCAATCGTTAATTGCTGGGTGTTTTATCCAGTATTTCTGACTCAATGATATGTTCCGATTTACAACAATAACCCTCCATTTAATTTATCAAGGACGATAAATGGCTATTCCCAGAAAATCACAAATTGCTCCTGAAATACCCGGTCATTATCATTTAATGAATCGCTGTGTTCGGTGGACTTTCCTATGTAGTGTCGATGCAGATAGACGCTGCAGAGAGTCTGTCTGTTACCTGTTCATTTATATCATGCACTTTTAGTTCCTCGTGTTATCTTTTGGGTGAAAAGTTAACACACCTTTTTTATTTTCATCAGCATCCACGATAAGCCTAAACTCAGTATATCCATTCTCAGCCCTGAGTTGCTTACTAAATACAATAGGGTATTCTAAATTCTCTAAAATAGCAGTGCTTACCTCATCCATCTGAGAGTCACTAATATTTGGAAGAAGCACTGCACAAACCCCTTTTCAGCAGGAGTGATGATAGTTTTGATGTGACAGTTCTGGTAGAGAACTCAAGTTATCAGAAAGATATTGGGTTATTAAAGCACCTTAATTAACTCCCAGTTCTTCTTAGCATTGATCGATAAAACAAATAAGCGCATATTGAAGTAATTACCACCTTCAACATGATCACTGACAACAATAAAGACATCTTCAACATCATCTCCATTAGCATCCCCATAACCTAAAATTTCTAACTCCTGATAGCCACCGTTGTGAAAGTAGGTTGATTTTGTTTCTGATTGTTCTTCATATTTAATGATAGGCGTAATATCCGACCAAGTTTTCTGCTTAGGATTTTGAGCAGCACGTTTACTTTCTTCTGCCGATATTTGTAATGCAAAATCTTTAGGCCAAATTTTTGGTACATCGTTATCAAGTAATTTACCATTAGAAACTTTATCAGAAAAATAGCTCTTTTTAGATTCTGCAGCATTCATTAACAGTTGTGTCGCTTCACACATGGTTTTAAATTCAAGATAAGCGCCCATCTCACTATCTTTAATAGTGCGAGTTGAAGATTTAGCATGATCAAAATAGTCCGAGCAAGAAGAGAACGTTGTCTCTCCTATCTTTGTTTGCGTAACCTCAATCTTTGAATACCAAGGAGCATTCACTATTTTAACTAGATCACTCTGACTATTTAACGAAATATCTGATGTCGCTAATAAGTCTGGCATTTTAAACCCAGAACTCCAGCGAACGGGGATGTTTTTGCTAGCTTGCTCTGACGTATTTAAAGCGCAACCTGTTAATCCGATAAAATGCAGACAAATAATCAGAGTACCCATACATCTAAAAAGTGGAGAAATCATAATAATCCCTAGGTCTAAGGTTTGGTTGCTGTTTTAGTTTTTGCGGCTGCTTTTTCAAATAAATCTTTAACGTACTTGTTTCGCTCTGTCGATATTGGTGCTTTTCTGTTTGATTCTTTTGCTGCAGTGGTCCAGTCTTTCGCTTTAACGGCCTTTTTAAAACTCGGCCATTTATTATTTAGATCAGTCATTCCAACATTAAAAATAATATCAAACAAGGCAAGTCTGACTTCATTAGGATACGTGGAAAAATCAGAAAAGATCTTCTTTAGTTCAACTTCGAAGCTATCGATATGCTGATTCGTGAGAGTATTTATATCCACATCTAAAAGCTTCAGTTTCACAGATTTTTTGTAAAAAGATGCAAGACGATTTTTGGGCTGCTTTTTTACTGCCTCATAGTCAGCCTTGATTTCATCCTTAGATGCAGGCAAATTATCACTTTTCTTAAAGTTTAATTTCTGCGTACTAGCAAGATCCTTAAGTAGATGTCCGACCCCAACAGTAACAAAACCTTTCGAATCTAAATACATATGACTAATTTTACCTTCATACTTTTCCATTTTTGCGCGTAAAGTAGTTTTCTCTGTAGCAGAAACCATATATTAACTCCTTTTTTAAATCATCTTAAAAAGTAAAATCCCTAACTAGATTAACAAATCTTTCTGCTCATGACACTCTATAAATCGCGACTTTTATTGTGTTAGGCCTGCTATAAGATAATAATAAAATTTAAATGTTCTAAAGCACTTCTTATAATAATACCGAGTCAATTGCAGACAGTTGTTTTTGTCTCGTTCCCGCTCCAGCGTGGTAATCCATAGCGGCTTGGTGGAGCAAAGTATGAGTTCCCACGGAGGACCATGGGATTTAGGTAAATTTAGGGCTTGGATCAATAAACCATAATTTTTCAGCACCAACAATTCTCGCAAATACTGCCATTAATCCCAAATATATTATTTTTTTGCATACGAAACAATTTGCAAAATTATCTCAAGTTTAAATGATTTTTTTCTGTACGCTTTTCAGCCATATGATAATATAACTGGTGCTAGTGGTTGGAAATGGTCTGGCAACTCGTTCGGTTTATTTTAAGCTTTTAAGTCTAAAGCTTTAATCAGTGTAAGCGACCCAACGAGTGAAGAGTAAAGACCGCCAATCCTAAAATTAGCGGCCCACCTTCGGTCGAGTGTTACGAGCACTCAGTTGAAGATTAGCCAAAGTTTAACTCTACAGGGAGAAAAACGATGACGTGTACACATTGTACAACGGCTTCGCTATCAGCGCGAGTCCAGTTTTCCAAGCTCTGCATTTTTATCGCAGTGACAAATATTCAACAGAATCAACTAGTTATCACTTGCTTAACCGTTTTACGGCTCACCTTTTGCTATCGTAAGAAAAAATCTGGCTGATTTAAAAGCTATACAACTAATTTCCATAGCCCAATTTTAAAGTTTTCAGATGAAAAGTGAGATGACTATCTCTGCTGGCTAGCACCCGCAATATTTGATTGTTCGAGCTCTCAAAGTGTTTCGAATATTAAAAATATTTTGAATGCTCAAATTATTAAGCAAAGTTAACCAGTAATAGAAATAACCAACACTTTTCATCATAACCCCGTTTGGGGAATTGGACGACCGCTTATGGAAAGAACGTTTGCGCTTTTCAGTCAGTCATTATGTCAACCACTAGC
>JAUIHB010000198.1 GCA_030432465.1 Gammaproteobacteria bacterium | reverse complement strand
GTCATCTGATTATAGAAGAAGATTTCTAATTTCGTGCGCTAAAGTGACACTAAAAGTATAATTAACTAAAAACTAATTGTATAAGCAGGTAAACCATGAATATCTGTTGCAACGCAAGAAAATAGATTTAACTTATCATTTATTATTCAGATACAACCTTTGGACAAAAAATATAATTAACACAGCTTACCTTGAAGCCCACCGCAATGAATAAGCAAAATACGACTTTTAGGTGCAAAATAGTCCGCTTGAATTAAAGCATCTACCGCAAAAAATGATTTACCGGTATAAACTGGCTCAAGAGGAATTTGATGTTTAACTTCAAACTTTTCAATAAAAGCGTTCAACTTTTCACTTGATTTTGCATAACCACCAAATTCATACCCAGTAATTAAGTTAATATTTTGACTATCTTCTGGAATTAACAAATCAATATCAGCACGTACCTGCTCAGCATTATTTAAAACTAAAATTCCAAGCACTCGACTCTTATGCTTGCAGAGACGTACCCCCTTAGCCAAGCCAGCAATACTTGCACCAGTTGCTGTAGCCATAACTATAAAGTCATAATATTCAGGTATTTCCATCAGAGTCTCAGCACAGCCGTTTAAAGCTAGTTCATGGTAGCCGCCTTCCGATATCCAAAAAATATCATTTGCCAATTCAGGCGAATTTAAACGTGCTTTTTTATAATCTACTCGACTCAAATAATGAATTTTAGCGCCCCATGCTATTGCATCTCTTAGTGTTGGCGTCAATGCTTGTTGTGGATAGCCTCTCACATATAAAGTAACTTCCCAATTTAAACGCATTCCAATATAAGCAACAGCATGGAGTAAATTAGAATAACGCCCCCCCATTACTGCGATTTTGCAAAATTTAAGCTTTTCTATATAAAGCAGTAAATATTTCAATTTTCGCCATTTATTACCAGAAATAACAGGATGTAGACAGTCATCCCGCTTGATATCTAAAACAATTTGTTTTTTTTGTAATACAGGACTTTGGATAGCTCTAATAGGAGCTGAATTCAATTCAGCAAAAAGATGTGCCACTCTTTTGAGGTGCATAAAAACAACCTAAGCAACTTTATAACTAGTACAGAAGTTTAACAGGCAGTTTTGAGTGTTGAAAAGCTATTGATTGGCGACTTGGGCAGATGTTAGTAACCAAGAAGTATCCGTTCTACGTCGATCCATCCCTAATCGGCGATCTAAACCGAAATTGCGCAACAAACGTTCTACGCGTTCATTTTGACTTAATCGTCTACGATCAGCCCTTCTGTCAGGACCGATATAAGTTCTTTCCCCATCAATTACGGTAAAATTACAATCTTCAGACACTTTTCCACCTGGAGCTATTTTTTTAACCATAATTTTCTTATCCACAATTTTCTTCCCCATAACGGGATCCTCATTTTATGGAACATGTCCACCAACAGTAAAATGGGAACAACTATCCTTAATTAGCACATATTTAAATGCTACAATTTGCTATCGCTTGCCTATAAGCACAATAAATGAACTATTATTGCTGACAACCAACATATTTTAGTTAAATATTGAGCAAAAACCAAATATCAAACAGATATCTGGATGTTTTTCCGTGACGAAGCACTCAAAATCTCATTTTGCAATTCAAAAAAGAGATTTTTTATAAGTAATTCTTTTATAAACAGTAATTTTCAAAAATAACCTCACGTCATACAACATCTTTGTACGTAATATTTGTTTAATAATTTTGTCAATTTAATTGCAAAACCAAAATATTTGTCATAATTATGTAAAAAACGAACTCTACAATCCCCCTCTTATTAATTAAGCACATTTTTTAAAAACTATCGGAGAAAGTAACCATGAAATTGAAATTGTTCGCGTTATCAAGCATAGCATTAGCATGCTTTACGGCGACTCAGTCTGTTCAAGCAGAAGATCAATGGGTAGATGTTTATGGAAAAATAAATGTAACACTTGACAAAGTTGACCAAGATAACGGCGATGACCAATGGGAACTTAATAGTAACGCTTCGCGTTTTGGCATTAAAGGTCAGGGTCAAGCCGGGACTTTAGAAGCTTTTTACCAATTAGAGTGGGAAGTTGATATAACAGATAACTCAAAAAGCTCTAGCGATCATCTAAAAGCACGAAACCAAATTGTTGGTGTACGTGGTGGCTTTGGTGAAGTATTTGCCGGTAGACACGATACCCCTACGAAAAAACTCCAAAAGAAAGTCGATCTTTTTGGTGATTTAACCGGTGATATTAAGAATGCTTTTAATGCTGAAATACGTACTGATAATATCGTCCAGTATAGCACGCCTAAAATGGGTGGTTTTAAAGCTAAAGTGGCTTTTGTCCCAGGCGAAGATACAGGAACAAACGATGGCTTGACTGATGGAACCTC
This sequence comes from Gammaproteobacteria bacterium, assembly GCA_030432465.1. GTDB lineage: Bacteria > Pseudomonadota > Gammaproteobacteria > Enterobacterales > Kangiellaceae > Aliikangiella. The sequence goes on along the minus strand of JAUIHB010000198.1, from coordinate 5,117 downwards.
TATCGCTTTAGAATATAAAACAGGTGATTTAAACTTAGGGCTTGCATTTGACTCTGATATCGAAGGCGAAAATGTAGATACAACACGTTTCATTACTCAATATACACTAGAAGCATGGCAATTTGGTTTGATGTATCAAGATACCGAAAACGGTACTGCAGATGGTGATGGCATTATGGCTAGTGTTAAATATGCATCAGGCGATAATGCTTTCAAATTACAGTTGATTGATTCTGATGCTTGGGAAGCAGGTGTTAGTTCAAAAGTAAAATACTCTTCTCAAACATCTGTTGGCTGGGACAGAAAGTTGGGTAAAAAAACAACATTTTATACTTACTTGACCTTAAGCGAAGTTGGGGCAACCCAAGATGATGATAGTATTTTTGGTCTAGGGCTTATTCAAAAATTCTAGTTTATTTATTTAATATAATAGATTTGTTAAGTTATCACACAAAAAAGCCACACTGAAAAGTCTGGCTTTTTTATTGTAGATTCAATGTAAAATTATACAACTTTCAAAAATTTCTCTAAATTCTCCATTCGTTGAGGTTGACAAAAATAAAATCCTTGGGCTCCATCAACGTCAGTCTGTTTCAAATATTCAGCATCCAACGCTTTTTCAACACCTTCGACATAAACTCGAATTTTTTTACTTTTCAAACTAATTAATAATGAACGCAAAAGTAACTGCTGTCCTTTATTTTTATGAATATCAAAGGCGACTCGTCTATCGATTTTTACGCTATAAATAGGCAAAATATCCAAATAACTAATATCTTCATCAGGAGATCCAAAATGTTCAATACACCAACCACTGCCTAATTCAACAATTAGTGGCATAACTTCGCGTAACAATTTTTTATTTTCCGTTACATGAGATTCTTTGAGCTCAAAAACAAAACGTTTAGCGATTTCAGGGTGACGAGTTAAGCGATTAGCTAACCAACTCATAAACTCTCCATCGAGTACGCTAGAAATAAATAAGTTGATAGAAAAATGACAAGACTTATCTTGTTCCGGTTCATTCAAACACTGCTTAATCAGACCATCAACAACCTGGCGATCAAAATTGGATGCTAACCCGCACTGATGCGCCATCGGTAGAAAAGTATCAGCAGTCAAAACCTCTTTACCATCTTCAATTCTGACTAACACTTCAAAACACTCAACAGACTCTTCATTGAACATTTCAATTTTTTGTCCAAAAAGTTGCAGCTGCCTTTTTTCTAAAATGTTTTGTAAAAAACTGCGCCAGCGTAAGTGACCTCTGACCTTATTAGCTGGTAATGGCTCACCGTACATATACCAACTGTTTCCACCTTGCAATTGTGCATTACGAAGCGCCATATCAGCCTCAGCGACAACTTTTGAATAATTAAAGCCTTGCTTATAAACCGACAATCCAATATCTACAAAATGTTCTTTTATAGGTGTTTTATCAAAGATAGCTTTATCTAAGTGATTAATTAAAGTATGACAAATTTTATCTGTTTTATCTCTGGTATGATTAGGTAATAAAATTGCAAAATCATCTTCTCGTAAACGCGCGACTAATGCTTGTGGAATATCATGCGTGAAATTACGCAAAACCGTCGCAATAGAGCGCAAAACATCATCATCAATAATAATTTTTTCTTCATATCTCTTATATTGAAAACTTAACAACATTAACAAACCAGACTCATTCTCTTCATGATTATGCAGTCTTACTTGAAATTCTGCTTTAAAAAATGACTGATTTCCTAACTCAGTTACATCATCCACATAAGAGATGCGTCGAATTTGTTGCGTGAGTTCTTCTTTATCTTTTATTAATAAGCTATTTCTTAAAATAAGCTGGTTAATGGCATTACTGATAGGGTTGGCATCTTTTTTAAATTGTGAAGACAGGTTGTTATCACTTGCTGACAGTAAGTAGTTTGCATAAACTTCAAGTTGCATAACCCACTTAAAAAGCCCAACAAGCACAGCTAAAATTGCAGTCAATAATAAAAGTACGGCCAAAATATTTTGCCAAACAAATATAGAAATCTTATCTAAATCAGGTGATAAATAATATTTGAATGTAATTAAATCTTGCTCACTTCCTTTAGAATGAAAGTAAATATGGTAAGCATCGCCAAGTGGCTCACCTGAATGTTTATTATTAATCGTTTGATTGCTCTCATCGATTAGTTCCCAATACATTACCTCATTCAAACTATCAACTTGTTGTAAAAAGCCACTTAAATCTTGATTTTTATAGGTCTGAATGGTTGAAGCTAATAAATTTAATCGCGAGTGAACGACAGCACTTTTTGCTTGTTGTTGTTGTTGTAGCTCAAGATATTGATTAGACAAATTAACATGAATAAAACCAATAAACAGAGAACTCAAAATCAAAAGAAATAAAGTGAGTAGTTTTAACTTTTTCTTTATCATCCTGATCACCTTATACGTCAATCTTACCACGCAAGTAGTTGTTTTCTTTGCTCTTAGTAAAGCTTAGTACATCTTGACCGAGTTATTATTTTAAATCGGCCTAATAACTCGATGGTTTATTTCTGCTCGGCAACATGCTATAACCCCATGAACTTATTAATAAACTCGGTCTAAATCTCAATGAAAAAATATTTATTACTATGGATATTTTGTTTTACCAGTTTTTGTCAAGCATCGACAAATGAGTGGAAAGGCGTGCCTTTACCGCAATTTAATCTCAAAAACCAATCAGGTGAGACAAAAACTAACTCAGACTTTTTAAAGCATTGGTTGGTGGTTTATTTTTATCCGAAAGATAAAACTCCTGGCTGCACGGTGGAAGCTCAAAAATTTGTTGATGATTATCCTATTTATCAAAAGCTTAATGTGGAAATTATTGGAGTCAGTTACGATGATGTTGAGTCCCATAAAGAGTTTGCAGACCTCTACAACATGCCCTTTTCATTACTGGCCGATACCGACAAAAAATTCAGTAAAGCAATGAAAGTCGATAAATTACTTCCTTGGCCACATGCTAGCCGCCAGACATTTATTGTTAATCCTGAAGGCATAATTGTAGAACACATCTCAGAGGTTTCACCTGAAACACATTCAAAGCAGCTATTAGAAAGTTTGAAAAAACGACACAAAGAGTAATATAAAAAATAATGGATAAAACAGCTTCACGTAGCTGTTTTATCTTTAATTAAAGGTATAGCAAAAAACCACAAAAATTAAGAAGCAACAAAAGCTAAAATTTCGTCTGCATTAATGGGTTTATTTAAAAAAGAAAGTCCCATTTCTTCAACACTTTCCCTAATTTCAGGTTGTTCATGAATAGTGAGAATTGCTACTTTTACATTAGATTGGCAATTTAGAAGCTTTGGTGCCACCTCTAACCCAGTTTCACCAGGCATATTGATATCTAGCGTAATATAATCGAACTGAGTCGCACCACAAGCTTCAATAGCTTTTTCAGCAGATGCAGCCTGAATACATTCCCAGTCAGGATGTTGCGACAAGATAATCTCCTTGATCATCATTCTCGTTACCAAACTATCATCAACTATTAATACTTTTTTACCCATTTAAAACTAAACCTTATCCGCAGACAAACAACTCAACAACAGCGTCTTTGCTTTGTCATTAAGTATAGGCTGCAATTGCGTAAAAAGATCGAGAATATTTACGTTTTCTAATTTCATTTTTGCTTAATATGGAGATGGGAAGAAAGTCCACCTAGATGACAATTAATAAAATTATGGCTACTTAAATCCAATACACAAAATAAATTATATAAAAAAATTAATTCAGATTCCGTTTCTTACTATACCGGACTAAACTAACCTGAGTTTTACGATACTGGCTTTAAGATTATATGCTTAACCTACTTCTGTTTATTTTCAAAAATAGGTCATATCTTTATTCGTAGCTGGGGGATTTAACACTTCAAATTAAACGAAGTCAACTTTTTAAAACACAATATCGCCACAAAAACTCAAAAAGAGATTTTCGATTAAAAATGTTATATTTATAACGCAAAAACATTAAAAAAGTGGGTGATAATCGAAGACTGAGTTCCTAGCTTTGATTATATGTTATAACCTAATCATTTAAAAATTATTATTTATATATTTTGTTTACTATTAAATAGTCAACCGTAAGGCGATAACAATAAAAAATATCTCAAAATGCTTTATTCGATTTTTTATTATTACCCACCGCAAGCTTCATGTTGATATAACGATTCCTTATTAGTACCAACGGAATTAAAATAAAAAAGGTGTGTGTTTTAAAATTAATGATGAGTGTCCTATTTAAACCAGCTCATCAATTCCTTTATTGGCTAACTGATCAGCAAGTTCATTTTCGGGGTGGCCACTGTGTCCTTTTACCCAACGCCAATCCACTTTATGGCGATTATTCTGAATATCCAGAGCTTGCCACAAATCAACATTTTTAACTGGCTTTTTAGCTGAGTTTTTCCAACCTTTTGCTTTCCAACCTTCCAACCATTCGGTAATACCTTTACGAACATATTGCGAATCAGTAGTCAGAATAACAACACTTGGTTTTTTAATCGCTTCAAGTGCTTTAATGGCGGCGGTTAGCTCCATACGGTTATTGGTTGTATCTTTTTCTCCACCAAATAACTCTTTTTTGTGTGAACCCGCTCTTAAAAAAGCTCCCCATCCGCCAGGGCCTGGGTTTCCACGACATGCACCGTCGGTAAAAATTTCAATTTTGCTCAATGAAAAATCCTAATAGTAAACCAATAACTAACATAAAAGCCCCCGCTCCTAGCAACAAGTTCCTGTCCCGTTCATCAATGATTAATTACAACTTCCAGCGTTCAAACCAACTTTGGACCTGAGTTTTAACACTTGGTTCAGCTAAACGGGGTGGAACAAGCTGCTTATTGCGTCTCCAACTCGGCCTTATGGGTGTTAAGGTTGAAACTTTTTTACGCGCAATAATTATATAGTAGCTACAAAAACAATCACAGAATAGTTGAGAAAGCTGCTTTACCCATAAATAGCTTGAGTGTTTTTGTATTTTATCATTAGTCACACTGATATTGATGGTTGTTTCTGGTTTTAAACCAAGTAAATTAAACCAATCAGCTATTCGGCCACGACTAATATCTCGAGACAACT
>JAUIHB010000197.1 GCA_030432465.1 Gammaproteobacteria bacterium | reverse complement strand
CTCCATTAAAAAACGATCTTCCATACGAAAGCTGCTTTCATAGAGAGTTATCTGGTTTGACGTCAGTATTTTTTTTGCTTGGTAAAACTCAGAAATACTATCAAAATACAAACCTGCGATAGCTTCATGTTGAAAAGTTTTAAGTGATAATAACTGACTAACAAATTGAATGTTATGTTGTTTAAGCAGCTTTTTAGCTAAAGGTAAAGTACTGCGGAGTAAAAAGAATATTGCCTGTTGATTATCAACAATAACTTTTATGGCGCCTTGCTCTGATTTTATCCAAAGTACAATAACAGCACAACCGGACTGGTCATAGCTTGTACGCGATAAAATAAAGCCTTTTATCATTTTACTCACAGCATTGTATGATAAGGATATTTATTTTTTAGTCTTTTTAAATAATAAGGTAAATCGATCAGTATTGCCGGTTACCGTTTTTCTGCCAACTTCATATCGAAGCTCATCATCTGCTCGGTAATGTAGGTCAGAATAATCAATAAACTCAAAGCCTGCAGCTTGAATTTCTTTAATTGCTAGAACAGGATCAAAGCGGCGCCCATTTTCATCATTTGTTTTTTGCATATGACGGCGAGTATGATCAACGACACCGTAAATACCGCCAGGCTTCAACACTTTGAAAACAGCTTTATTTAAATCAGTGCGAGATTGGCTGCTCAAATTATGATAATTTCTAAAAGTTAATACCGCATCTAAACTTTTAGCATCTAACTCAATATTACTGAGGTCATATAAGCTTTCTTCTGAGTTAAAACTAAACTCACTTTTTTCGCTAAGTACCTTTACTTTGCTAAATCCATCTTGTGAAAGTAAATTCTCTTTTATCCGTTTTGTCCCTAATGCTACGTAATACTCACCTTCTTTTGCCACAACTGGTGCTAGGATTTTAGTATACCAACCCCCACCAGGTATTAACTCTAATACTCTCATATCAGACTTAATCCCAAAGAAGTTCAATGTTTCCAGTGGCTTTCTATTTTTATCACGTTCCTTTTCTATTTCAGTACGCACATTTGATTCTAATGATTTTTTTATTAAGTCGTCAAAAGTTTCAGCTTGCAAACTAAAGCTTAATGCACAGAAACTAATAATTGATATTATTTTTTTAAACATACTTATCTCCCATAAAAGTATATAACTAATTGAAGTTAATAATAGAGCTGAATGGAGAAGATAACTGTTACGTTGAAATATTGCCAGTGTAAAATGATTGATTTTTATTATTGCTAACAAAGCACACTGGTAAAATGTATTTTATTTGCTTAGAACTTGTTCAAAAAAAGCAGACTATTTCTGTTGCGGAATTTGTTGCTGAATTTATAACAGATACACTATTGATAAATCTATGTTTTATCAAGCTCACGTAAGGTATTGGTCATTTCTACAGCTCTTTGCTTAACTTGCTTAGCCCAACCCGAGTCTAGGTGTTCATCGGCAGCATCATTATAACTATTTTTACCTGTTTGATTAACCGCTTCTGCAAGTTTCGTTAAACCTTTTTTGAATTTAGCATAGCGAACTTCTCCAAGATTAAAACACATCTCTACCATAAAACGCTGTACTGTGTAATTTCCTGCAATGTTCATCTGATATTGTTCAGCTAAGTGTTTAGCGCCATCTAAATGGATACCAATATCCTCTGACAACTGATTAATAACATTTTCATCGGTTACTCCATCAAAACAATTATAAGGCTCTTTGCCGGTTACTAAATGACCAACACCAACTGTATTATACCCTTTGGTATCGATATAAACAGGCCACTTATTTTCATTAAAACATTTTTGAAAGTCGCAGTCAGATGCAACCTTTAAATGCCCGGATTGTATAAATGAATAAATAGTATCTTTATCACCTTCATGCTTAATGATAGAACTGATAAGAGTGTCATCTTTTGCTGAAATCCAATCACTTTCAAGCATGTTAAAGTCCTCATAAAATAATTTTACTTAAAGCAAAATATAATATTTCATCTTGTTCAAAAATAATCTTAGATTATTCTATTTAAATATTAGTTGATAAGTTTTATTTGAGGAAGATCTTGAGACTGCACGTTATTTACCGTTAAAGGCTTTTCGATACCAGGTGCATGTAAATAGTAATTACCCGGTGATAAATTTAAATAGTACATGCCATCTCTTTGCGTTGTCACGTTAGCCACAGGGATCCATTTTTTATGCTTCCACTTTACAATGACAATTTGAATACCTGCTGCTGGATAATAACTATTATAGTAAGAATTATAGCTTACCACTTTTCCTCTTAAGCTAGTTGCACTAGTTGCTAAAACGCTTTGTGAAACTAAAATAACAATAAAAACAAATTTACCCAGTAATAATTTCATCCGACACACTCTCCATGTTATTACTTTTCCTAAACTCTCAACACACTTTTCAAAACGTGTTAAAAATTGGGTTACAAAAAGTTTATTTAATAGTTCAAAAACCAGTAAAGTGATTAACAGGTTTTCTATTTTTATTTGAAAAATATTCTGGTAGGTATTTATATATTCCACGTAAATCCTCTGCGACTATCTATCAGTCCATTAAGCCCGTCACAAGTCTACAATAGGCTTATAGCAAATCGTATTTAGGATATATCAGATATTGTTGGAGTTATTAGAGTTATCTAATCCTTGAATCGTTGTATACAGATAGTCTACAACTTGAATATTTTTTGTCCAGAGAGTTTGCAGGTATCTCAAATAAAAAATCATTTTTATCTTCAAAAGAGATTCCTTATAGTTTATTACTGAATAGATGTGAAAAATATCCCCCAATAGTGATAAGAGAAATCTTGTATCAGATAGTTTTAATTATTAAAAATAACTTAACCATAATACTTACAACAATTTTCTATATTTTTACGAACCATTGGTGTTAGATTTATAAATCTCATACCGTATTGAAAATGATCGCTCAGTTCTTTATCCGGTTTCGCCCAAATTATTTCAGCAGAAACATCGACAGGTCTTTTGTCTAAGTACTCATTAAGCGCATCTGCTGGTGGCTTAACTTTCAATTCAACTATGCTACCTTTTGTCATTTCCGTATTCACAATAAGTTTAATACCTGTATAACTAAGATCCAAACTTAAACCCTCCCAAGTGCGACCTTTATGCTGCACAATAACTAACAAGGATCCATCCTTTCTTCGACACTCTCGGCGATCATCTTCAACTTTATCATATGCCACATAGCTTCGATCGAACTCCAGTCCTTGAAATTGTGTTCTTAGCCTCTCTGTCAGTTTAAATAAAGAGCGACTGATATTCGCTGTATTGCTGATCTTGGCACTGTTTTCTTTTAATGTCTGAAAGAGCTGCTGTAAGGTTAACTCAAGTGCATCAAATTGACTTAATTGTGCCGATACACCATCATGTATTTGGTCTGCTTGACTCACAAATTGACGTGTTTGTTGCTCCATAACTGCCAGAATAGTTTCTGTGCGCTCCGATTTTTTCTGATTGAGATGAACTCGGTTAACCAATTGTGACATCATCTCGCTACTTTTTAGCATGTTGTCATTCAAGCCTCCTATTATTTTTGTAATATGAGAAGCTGATTCTGATGTTCTAACTGATAAAGAGCGCACTTCATCTGCAACAACAGCAAATCCTCGTCCTTGCTCTCCAGCTCTAGCGGCTTCGATAGCAGCATTTAATGCCAATAAATTGGTTTGATCGGCAATTCCAGTAATATTCTTTAATGCTTCAACAATGCTTTCAACAGATGATTGTAAATCAATGACGATAGCAGAAGCCTCTTCAATATCACCGCTGATAAGACGCATTTCGCCAACAACTTGCTGTACTAACTGGATACCTTCACTTGAAGCATTTTCTGACTCTACCGCTTGAGTTTTAGTATTTTCACTGAGATGCATAACTTTCTCAGAAATTGCATGAAGTTCGTGTGTTGCACGAGTCACATCATCAGAACGGCTTTGTTCAGCAATACTGATTTGTTCAATATCTTTAGCAACCGCGGCAATTTGGTGGGCCGATTGACTAATATGGGTTGAACCATCATGTACACTCGCAATTACACGGTTAAGTGTGCTTAATATTTTATTAAGATGGCGCTCAATATCCCCTACTTCATCTTTTGCATGCTCTTCAATATGCTGAGTTAAATCACCTTCTTCAACTTTTTCCAGAGACTTATTTAATTCTAATAAGGGAATCACATAAACATGGGCCAACGCATAAAAAACAGCTGCAAATACAGAAATAATAATAACCGATTGCCACCAAGTATCGGCGATATAATTATCGATATAGTGGTTAAGAATAGATAAAGGAGCTCTTGCATCATCACTTTCAAAAGCTTCTAATAGCGACTGTAAATGCCAGTATTCTAGTATTCGCTGTAAAATGATGGTAATAAACGTCATTAACATGAGCGCAAAAAACATCTTCCAGCGTAAACTTAAATTTCGTAATCCTGCAAACACCTAAAATAAGCCCCAAATTACTTTCGTTATGCCACTAATTGAAGCCTATATATCCGTTTTATGCCAATTTTCCTTATAAATTATTTACAATAATTTGATGTTACTTCAAAGCTTTATCGTTTTATTAGTAATTAAACTCTGTTAACTTTTTAAAAACTAAATTTTTAACGCTATAACATGGATTCTTTTTAGCAACTATTTTTTGCTGTTCTATACTAGTTGTTATCAGGGGTCACAGCATTTTATGGATCGCTTAGCCAAGTAGCTATTTACGATTTCTCACATGTAACCCACTAAAGCGATAAAACTAAACTGTTTAAGGAGTGTTGAATGGCCGAAAACAAATTCCGCTTAATCACGCGAAGCGATTTTGATGGCTTAGTATGTGCGGTACTACTGAAACACCTTGATATTATTGATGATATTAAGTTTGTTCATCCCAAAGATATGCAAGATGGCAAAATTGAAGTTACAGGAAAGGATATCTCTACTAACCTGCCATATGTCCCGGGGATTCATTTAGCTTTTGACCATCATTTATCTGAAGCCATTCGTAATGAAAAAGTAGACAATCATATTATTGATCCTGAAGCACCTTCAGCCGCTCGAGTGGTTTGGAAACATTATGGTGGTTACGATACATTTCCAGAAGAGTGGACAGAAATGATGGAAGCAGTGGATCGTGGTGACTCTGCGCAATTTAATCGTCAGCAAGTTTTAAACCCAAAAGGTTGGGATTTACTCAACTTCTTAATGGATGCACGCACTGGACTTGGGCGATTTAGAGAGTTCAGAATTTCAAACTACAATCTTATGATGGATTTAATTGATTATTGTCGCAATCATCAGATTGATGAAATCATGCAGTTACCGGATGTTGTCGAACGTATTGAGCTTTACAATGAACAAGATAAATTATTTAAACAACAGCTTAAAGACTGCGCTACAGTACATGAAAATTTAGTTGTTCTTGATTTGCGAGAGCAAGAAACCATTCATGCGGGTAACCGCTTTGTTATCTATGCTTTATTTCCTGAATGTAATATCTCAATCCATGTAATGTGGGGTTTTCGTAAACAAAATACCGTTTTTGCAACTGGAAAATCAATATTTGATCGTTCTTCTAAAACAAACGTTGGCGAGTTGATGCTCAAATATGGCGGTGGTGGGCATCAAGCAGCGGGAACCTGCCAGGTTCCTCACGAAGAATCAGAAAGTACATTGAAAGCTCTGATCAAGCAAATTAATCGTGACGGATAAGCAAGTAACTAAAAAATAATTAACAATACCTGACATTTGAGGTAAAAACTGGACATTTACCTCAAAATCTGGACAATTTGCGCGCAAGCAATCCACTGATAGGTATTTACTCAGCATGTTAAAAATCATACGCCTCACACTTGGCGCTATTATTGCGTTTTTTGATCTAATCACACGGGGATTCAAAAAGAAACGTACCCCTGAAAATCAGTTGCAAATACAACAGCAATTAAAAAAACTTTCTCTTTATCAATTTAATTTATGCCCATTTTGTATAAAGGTTAGACGTCAACTACATAAACTTAATTTGCCTATAGAATTACGAGATGCCAAAAATAATCCACAACACCGGACCACACTTGAACAAGAAGGTGGAAGAATCAAAGTTCCTTGTTTACGCATTGAAGATGAAAGTGGCACACGTTGGATGTACGAATCTAGTGACATTATTCGTTACTTAAAAGCGCAATTTAATTAAAAGCAAACCATTTGGAAGGATTTGGTTAATACCAACATGATTAAAACTTAACCAAACTCTTCCAATCCTACTAAGATAAACTCAAGATTAGTTCAGTAGAATCACTACTCTTCACAGATATTCCAGATACTTCCCATGGCATACCTTTACATTAAAGAATAAGCCGATAAAATATCGCAACACTTAAGTATTCATTTATGATGTTAGCAGGTAATAATGGGAAATTTAGAAGTTGATTCAATTAATGAAAGTAATACAGAGGCGAGGTTGACGCTGGATTCAAAAGTAAAGAATATGCAACAGGCATTAGACGCTTCTTGGAATAGTTATTATTCTTTACTCCACTCTCAAGCCCATGAACTCGAACTCCCAGCCTGTTTAAAATTACTTAATGTAGCTGATGAGTTACTTAATCAAAATAACGATCTAGCAAACTCTAGCGAGCAACAACGCTTTTTAATCGGTGGCATTAATGACTTAAATACTCAAAAACAATTTAATTTTAATATTCAACTTCTAGGAGATATGCAAAACTTTGCTTCTTTTAAAAAGTTATTAAAAAATAACCCTATAGATCTTAATAAACTAATGAAAATTATTCCTTCCACAGGAACGATTGACGGCTGGCACTTTATGCAATTCATTGATAGTTACCAGCAGCTATTTTTGGCAAATGGCTTTAAACAAGCCCCTTTATTTCCTGCCACCAAACTTTTATGCATGAAAAGACCTGATCAATTTGTAGCGCTTAGTGATGAAACCAGCGAAATTTTTTATCAGGCTTTTTCTATCAAACCAATAAAAAAACTACAGTTTCAGAGATATTGGGATGAGGTTATTACACCTATTCAACAAACTGAATGGTTTAAAACTGACCAACCAATGGACACCGCTCAGCTCCCCTTTCATCGCGTCAGAGTGGCATTGCTTGAACGTTTTGCTGTATCTCCGAAATTAACTTTAGCAAATGAAACTTCAGTATCAACTTTGCCAAAAGAAGCTAGCGAAGAACAAGTAGAAAAAACCATACTTACAAATGATAACAACATAAAATCAGATATGAGCACTCCTGTTACTAAACCTGAAAGCTTAAATACAAAACAACCCAAAAAACTGACTATCGCTAAACGAAAATCAGCAAAAGTGAACCAAACCGCAGCAACAAAGCTCATGTCACAGTACTATTTTGCAAACCGCGAAAAATTTTCAAAAGTAGATGTTAAAAAATATCGAGAAGATATTATTCAACAATTAGTTGATGGTGAGTCAGTAGAAGAAATATTTGCGTCATTATTGGCTAATGCAGGCTGAATCAAGAGTCAAGTTGTTCACTCTTTTACTAATTCAGGTTAGAATCAGC
>JAUIHB010000196.1 GCA_030432465.1 Gammaproteobacteria bacterium | reverse complement strand
CAGGAGAAACTTGTCCCCAATGCTGTACAGCCTTTTCCAGCGCTTCGTGCATTGTTCTAACTCCTATTGATTACCTGGCTTTATATCAACGATATAAACAACCTGGGATTCAAAATTAATCAAGGTATGTACTGAAATAGTAGTTTCAGGAATAGGAAACTTAAACTCAAAGTTAAATCCGCGAATATCCCCAAAAGTTACTCTCAAGTCACTTTCCGACTTAAACTCGGCATGAGTCAGGATTTGTAACCATCCCATCAAATGAGTGTTAGCCGAAGGGTATCGAACTTGAGCTTCCTTGATCTTATCCACAGCTACAACTTGCATTGCATATCCTTAATTTTGTTTTTATTAGAAAACGATGAATAAAGTATAATCACTATTTCTGAAAAAAATTAGCTTCTATATTTTTAGATTATATATTTCTATTATATATTTTTTTTATTAGCTATATGTATATATAATTTAAAATTATTCTCAATAGGTTAATAATATTATTAACAAACTTCTCTAAATGTGACCTAGATAACGTATTTCATTTATCTTTTCATCTTACTTTTCAGACACATAAGAAGAACTTAATAAAGGGAAGCATTTACAAGCTTACAGCAACACTCTAAACTCAAATAAATTCAAATCCAGCACATATCTATGTACCCATACCTTATCCAAACACCAGATTTCACAGTAGGCACTTATGGTGTCATGCTTGCGGTAGCCTATTTAACAGGCCGCTATTGCTTCTTAAAGCACCTCACTCAAAAAAACGACAACAACAAAAATAACTATGAATTTTTGGTGCTTAGCCTTCTTTTCTTTGGTGTTTTAGGCGCAAAGCTCATGTTTATTCTTAAAAATCCAGAGCAAGCCACCTTAAACTGGCATTCTATTATCGCAGGTAGTGGTTTTTCAAGTCAGGGTGCCGTTCTTGCGGCGATTTTTGTATTACTGATTTACTCGAAACTTCATAAAATAAAATTAAGCGACTTACTCGACTCTGCCGCTCCAGCAGCCGCTTTGTCATACACTTTAGCAAGAATAGGCTGCTTTTTAGCAGGGGACGACTGTTATGGAGTCGCTTCCAATCTTCCTTGGGCAATGAGTTTTCCTCACGGGGTGAAACCAACTCAAGAACAAGTCCACCCACTTCCCATTTATGAAGCAATCTACTCATTTGCAATCTGGTTATTACTTGAAAAGCTTGCAAAACAAAAACACTCCCCCTATGAGTTATTCTATACATTGCTACTTTTATGGGGTAGTGCTCGTTTTTTAATTGAGTTTATTAGCACTAATCCAAAACTGCTCGCTGGAATGAGTGGCTCACAAACTGGTGCACTAATGATGATGACTATTGGTATGGTTTACTTTACTCAGAAAAACTTTTTTTCAGATAAAAAAAAGCCGGGTTAGTTACCCGGCTAATATAATTCTTTGTGAAGCTTATTCTTCAGTAACTTCTACTTCATCTTCTTCGTCAATAACAGGTCTATCTACTAGCTCAATATAAGCAACAGGTGCTTTATCACCAGCTCGAAAACCCGCTTTAATAATTCTCAAATAACCACCTGGACGTTCTTGATAACGAGGACCAAGTTCGTCGAAGAGCTTACCTACTGCCGCTTTGCTTCTGGTACGAGAAAAAGCCAGACGACGGTTTGCAACACTGTCTTCTTTCGCTAGCGTAATTAACGGCTCTACTACTCGGCGCAACTCTTTAGCTTTTGCAACAGTAGTTTTAATTAGCTCATGCTCAATTAATGAAACAGACATGTTACGAAACATTGCCTGACGATGACTAGAATTTCTATTTAATTGACGACCACTCTGACGATGACGCATTTTAAATCACCTTACTTTATTTACCAGCCTGCAATAGTACTGATATTCTTTGGTTTATGTTATTAACAAGTTTTACTTGTTACTTTTTTAAAAAATAAAACCCCAATCACTAGGATTGAGGTTTCATTTATTTTCTAAAACTGAAATATTAAGCGTCGTCTAGAATACTTGACGGAGGCCAATTCTCTAAACGCATACCAAGTGAAAGTCCGCGTGATGCCAATACATCCTTAATTTCAGTAAGAGACTTCTTACCTAAATTAGGTGTCTTAAGCAACTCGACTTCAGTACGTTGGATTAAATCACCAATGTAATGAATATTTTCAGTTTTTAAACAGTTCGCACTTCTCACCGTTAACTCAAGATCATCAACAGGACGAAGTAGAATAGGATCAACCTCAGGTTCTTCCTTCTCTGGCTCTGCTTGTTTTTCATCTTTTAAGTCAACGAAAGCCGCTAACTGTTGTTGTAAAATAGTTGCACAACGTCGAATAGCTTCTTCAGGCTCAATAGTACCATTTGTTTCCAAATCGATAACAAGCTTGTCTAAGTTAGTTCGCTGCTCAACACGAGCAGAATCAACTACATAAGAAACTCGTCGAATAGGACTGAAAGATGCGTCTAACTGGAGACGTCCAATACTTGTGTCTTCATCTTCGTTGTTTCTGCGCAACGCAGCTGGTTCATAACCGCGACCTTTCTTAACGATCAATCGCATGCTCAGAGAACCTTTCTTTGTCAATGTCGCAATATGGTGGTCAGGATTAACAATCTCGACGCCAGCTTGACCTTCAATATCTGCAGCGGTAACAGGACCTTCACCAGTTTTTTGAAGGATCAATGTTGCTTCGTCTTTGTCTTCTAACTTAATTGCTAAACCTTTCAGATTAAGCAAAATATCAATCACGTCTTCTTTCACACTTTCTACAGTTGTGTATTCGTGAAGTACGACATCAATTTCCACTTCAACCACCGCACAACCCGGCATTGATGAAAGTAAAATTCTACGCAGTGAGTTACCTAAAGTGTGACCAAAACCTCTTTCAAAAGGCTCTAATACAACTTTAGCTTTTCGCTCACCCAGATTTTCCACTTTGATCTGACGTGGTGTCAGAAGGTCAGTGACATTGCCCATATATAATCCTCTTCAAGTGTTACTTGGAGTATAATTCCACTATTAGATTTTCATTGATATCAGATGGTAAATCAGAACGCTCAGGAGTGTTCTTAAAAGTCCCTTCCATCTTCTTCTCATCAACTTCAACCCATACTGGACGTTCTTTTTGCGATGCCAACTCTAGCGCAGCTACAATGCGAGCCTGAGTTTTCGATTTTTCACGAATAGCAATCACATCTGTAGCAGCAACTTTGTAAGAAGGAATGTTAACCATTTTACCATTAACTAAAATAGCTTTATGACTTACTAATTGACGTGCTTCAGAACGAGTTGATGCAAAACCCATTCGGTATACAACATTGTCTAATCTAGACTCAAGAAGCTGAAGCAAGTTTTCACCTGTAGCGCCTTTAAGACGAGCAGCTTCTTTATAATAGTTACGGAATTGCTTTTCTAAAACGCCATAAATACGTCTTACTTTTTGCTTTTCACGTAATTGAAGACCATAGTCCGAGAGACGCGTTCTACGTGCGCCATGAAAACCCGGTGGTTGGTCAATTTTACATTTATCCTCAATAGCACGAACGCCGCTTTTCAGCATTAAGTCTACGCCTTCGCGACGTGCTAACTTGAGTTTAGGTCCAATATATCTTGCCATTGTTAATTCTCCAGCAATACCTAAAGTTACACGCGTCGCTTTTTAGGCGGACGACAACCATTGTGAGGGATCGGCGTAACATCAGTGATGTTAGTGATCTTGAATCCAGCTGCGTTTAATGCACGCACTGCAGATTCACGACCAGGTCCAGGGCCCTTAACGAATACTTCCATATTCTTCATGCCCATCTCTTTAACCATTTCCGCAACGCGGTCAGCAGCTACCTGGGCTGCAAATGGTGTGCTTTTACGCGAACCTCTAAAACCAGAACCACCAGCAGTAGCCCAAGCGAGTGCGTTACCTTGACGGTCAGTAACAGTCACGATAGTGTTATTGAATGACGCATGAATATGAGCCATTCCATCAACTACGTGCTTTTTGACCTTTTTACGAGAACGAGGTGTCTTTGCCATAGTTGCTATCTCTTAATTGGTTTACGCGGGCCTTTACGAGTGCGCGCATTGGTTTTAGTACGCTGTCCACGGACAGGAAGGCTTCTTCTATGGCGAATACCACGAAAACAACCTAAATCCATCAAGCGCTTAATACTCATAGACACTTCACGACGCAGATCACCTTCGACAGTGAACTTTGCTACTTCGTTACGAAGTGATTCAATTTCAGTTTCGGCAAGATCTTTGACCTTGCGACTTTCTTCAACACCTGCGCTAGCACAAATTGCTTTAGCGCGGGTGCGTCCGATGCCGTAAATTGCAGTTAAAGCAATCACCGAATGCTTATTAACTGGAATGTTAATACCAGCGATACGGGCCATCTAACTAACTCCCAAATTTCAGTTTCAAATACTAAGTCGACTTAAAATAAAGTTAACCTAACAAAAAGGCGCGACATAATAGCTTTGAAACGATTAAAAATCAACCTGTTAACGTAATTTGTAATCTCTCCAACGAGATATATATTAAGGAAGTCTTAAATCAACCCTGACGCTGTTTATGGCGTGGGTCGTTACAAATTACTCTTACGCTACCGTTTCTGCGAATTACTTTACATTCACGACAGATTTTTTTAACAGAAGCTCGAACTTTCATTGTCGTACTCCAAATGCTAAGGCGTACTAGAGTTATCACTAATTAAACTTAGCGAACCCCAGTAGAACCGTAGTTTTTAAAATTGGCCTTTTTTAATACTGATTCATAATCACGTGAAATTAAATGCGCTTGAACTTGCGACATAAAATCCATGATTACAACGACAATAATTAGTAGTGATGTACCACCAAAGTAAAAAGGCACTTGCCAGAATAAAATCATAAACTCAGGAAGCAAACACACTGCTGTAATATAGAGTGCGCCTACTAAAGTTAATCGAGTCATAACTTTATCGATGTATTTGGAGGTTTGCTCACCAGGACGAATCCCAGGAATAAACGCTCCAGATTTTTTTAACTGATCAGCTGTATCGCGTGGATTATAAACTAATGCAGTATAGAAAAAACAGAAAAACATAATACCGGCACCGTATATAAGAATATATAACGTATTACCTGGCTGCATTTGCTGTGCAATATTTTGCAACCAGAACATGTTATCACCGCCACTCGCACCAACCCACTGAGCGATAGTACCAGGAAACAAAATGATACTTGAAGCGAATATAGCGGGAATAACACCAGCCATATTAACTTTTAACGGTAAATGAGAGGACTGTGCCTGATACATTCTTCGTCCTTGTTGTTTTTGAGCGTAGTTCACAACAATGCGTCGTTGTCCTCGTTCCATAAATACAACAAATGCTGTTACCAACAATATCACTGCGAAAATCAACAGTAATGCTAGGACATTCATCTCACCTTGACGTGCCTGTTCAATAGTCTGCCCCATAGCTGTAGGCAGCCCTGCAACGATACCGATAAAGATTAGAACAGAAATACCATTCCCGATACCGCGCTCATTAATTTGCTCACCTAACCACATAAGGAACATGGTTCCAGTAACCAAACTAACAATCGCCCCAAAATAGAAACTAAAGCCCGGATTAGGAACTAAGCCTGGCATTAAATTGGGGAAGTTCGTTGCGATACCTATAGCTTGTAAGCAAGCCAGAAAGAATGTTAAATATCTTGTATATTGATTAATTTTGCGACGTCCAGCCTCACCTTCTTTCTTAATTTCTTGAAGTTTAGGTTCAACAAAACTCATTACCTGCAAAATAATCGAAGCTGTAATATATGGCATAATTCCCAAAGCGAAAACACTGGCTCTTTCCAGTGCTCCCCCTGAGAATACATTAAATAACGCTAAAATAGTCCCAGATTGCTGACTCATCAACTCGTCTAGAACACTAGGATCAATGCCCGGTACTGGCACAAATGAGCCTAAACGGAAAATAACAATCGCGGTAAGCACAAACAACAAACGTTGCTTGAGCTCTGTCAAACCACCACCTGATTTCTTTTCTACTGGAGCTTTAGCCATTATTTAACAAACCTTATTACGCTTGAACCTTTCCACCAGCAGCTTCAATAGCAGCTTGTGCACCTTTGGTTACTTTTACGCCGTCACCGATATTGACTGCACGATCAATAGAACCAGACAACATAACTTTAACTTGTTGAATGTTTTTATTGATTAAGCCTGCGGCTCTTAAAGAAAGGATATCAACTGCATCCCCTTCAACTTTATTTAGCTCGCCTAGACGTACTTCTGCAGAAACCAGTGATTTGCGAGATGTAAAACCAAACTTTGGTAGACGCTGTTTTAAAGGCATTTGTCCGCCTTCAAAACCGGGCTTTACTTTTCCGCCTGAACGAGATTTCAAACCTTTATGTCCTCGGCCACAAGTTTTACCTAAAGTAGAACCAATGCCTCGACCAACACGTTTTGCAGGTTTTCTTGACCCTTCAGCTGGACTAAGTGTATTTAAATGCATTTTTTAGTCCTCCACTCGAATCATGTAATTAACAGTATTAACCATACCACGAGTCGAAGGAGTATCTTCAACTTCTACAGTATGTCCAATACGACGTAAACCCAATCCCATCAAACACGCTTTATGATTCTTTAAACGTCCATTTGATGATTTAACTTGAGTAACTTTCATCATTTTTTTAGCAGCCATGGTTTACTCCATAATCTCAGTAACGGACTTGCCACGTTTAGCTGCAACAGATTCTGGAGAGAACATGTCACCTAAACCACGGATAGTAGCCCGAACGATATTAATAGGATTGGTAGAACCAATGCTTTTAGCCAAAACGTTTTCCACACCAACAACTTCAAATACAGAGCGCATTGCGCCACCAGCTATAATTCCAGTACCTGGAGAAGCTGGCTGCATATAAACTTTTGATGCACCGTGATTAGCGGTAATAGGATGTTGTAGCGTATGACCATCTTTTAAATCAATCTGGATCATATTTCGACGAGCTTGCTCCATCGCTTTTTGGATTGCAGCAGGCACTTCACGTGCTTTACCGCGACCAAATCCGACTTTACCGCTGCCATCACCAACAACCGTTAAAGCAGTGAATGAAAAAATTCGTCCACCCTTAACCACTTTAGAAACACGGTTAACGTTGACTAACTTTTCCACTAACCCCTCGGTGTTATTTGCTTCTTGTCTAGCCATTTTATTAACCCTTAAAACTGGAGACCATTCTCGCGAGCAGCGTCTGCTAACGCTTTTACACGACCATGGTATTTAAACCCAGAGCGATCAAATGCAACATTTGAAACGCCTGCCTCAGTTGCTCTTTGAGCGACCAATGCACCAACTGCTTTTGCAGTATCAACATTACCAGTCGCTTTTCCTGCTGCTTTAACATCTTTTTCAACGCTTGAAGCAGCGGCTAAAACTTTTCCACCTTCAGCAGAAATAACCTGAGCATAAATATGGCGAGGTGTACGATTAACAACTAAACGAGTGGCACCTAGCTCTTTCATTTTCATTCGACTTTTAGTCGAGCGACGAATTCTAGCTTGTTTTTTATTCATGACGCTGCCCTACTTTTTCT
>JAUIHB010000195.1 GCA_030432465.1 Gammaproteobacteria bacterium | reverse complement strand
CTCACTTCCTCTGACCTTAACGGTTACAGCAGCTATTGGTAGTCCATTATTTGTTTCAACTTTACCTCGTATTATTTTTGCCCAACTAGCTTGACTTAATACTGCAGTACTCAACACTGCAAACCCTAATAAAAACTTCATTATAAAACTCCAATTCATACGCAAATGCTCGCTTGGCAGCGAGTCTTTAATATTTAATCGTTAATAGATTACGTTATTTAGATATTTTTAAATTTCTAAAAATTGTTTTGCTTTTAAAAATATTAAGCGTAATGAGGTGGTGCTCTAGCGGGATAAAGAGTAACAAGGGTTGCTTTGACTGGCTCGCAGAAAAAATTGAGCACTACATCAGTAGGGGCCTGGTATCCTGAAAATTCAACCACAGCTGAACTTTCAATTAGATCATCAAGATGAGCTGTTTGAGCTAAACATAAATGTCCGTTACCAGAGAAAATATGTTCTGCACTAAACTCATGTACTACGGCTGTTGACTGAACGGCAATCCATCCAATCAAGAGTAGTACAAATTTTAATGAGTTTGGTTTCAGCAACATTGTTTATTTTCTACTTATTTCTAACATCAATTTTAGCCATTTCGATTTATATGGACTACTCATAAAACGACAAATAACAAAATCGCATATTGTTATCTAATTCATTCTGTTCAGATTTTACACCGCAATATTAAGAATACTCAATAGCAAATATCAAATATTGAGTATTAAGTTTTTATCCTGAATAACTAAGTTATTTTAGTAAGGCATGGTTTTCAGGAAGCTGTTTAGCAATCCAAAGTGCTAATTTATGTCTTATATTGACTTGATTTTCTTGATCTTTAGCAAGTGGTTGTACCAATTTATCATGTACAAGTAGACGGTATAAACTTTCCACTTTATCTTTTGCTGAATTAGTTCCAGCAAAAGCTTTATAGCCACGATTCATAGCATATTTCTCACCTACTTCTACTGCTTTTTTAACTAGAGCTGTTTCATTTTTAAGCTTTTTCATAGACTACCTTCCATATTTCAACAGAATATCCTGCCCAAGATAAGAATATGTCGAGTGTGCCGAAATTTTTAAATCAACACAAGCTAAGGTTCTCTCAGAGGTTTATATTCCAAGAAATTGGCTCAGTGTGCTAAGATTAGCGTCGTTTATTTTTCATATTTTGTTGCATTTGAGGAAAAACTTTTCAGGCAAAATACGTCTAAGCACTGGAAAACTCAGCAGTAATCAGTTAAAAATGCTCCCCATATTTAAAAACAACTTATTAAAGGCACTGTATTAATGGCACTCAAAGAAAAATTCGCCCAATTAAAAGACGATCTTTGCCAACAAATTGTTGGTCAGGAAACACTAGTTGACCGACTGATGGTCGCCCTACTAGCAGATGGCCACCTTATTGTTGAAGGTGCACCGGGCTTGGCGAAAACTCGTGCGATTAATGCCCTGTCTAAACGAATAGAAGGCAATTTTCATCGAATTCAATTTACGCCAGATTTATTACCTGCCGATCTCACTGGAACAGAAATTTACCGTCCACAAGACGGGACTTTTCGGTTTGAAAAGGGGCCTTTATTCCATAATTTGATTCTGGCAGATGAGATTAACCGCGCACCAGCCAAAGTTCAATCGGCATTATTAGAAGCCATGGCAGAAAGACAAGTTACCGTAGGCAGCCAAACATATCAGCTTGCCCCCCTATTCTTAGTTATGGCAACCCAAAACCCGATAGAGCAAGAAGGTACTTATCCCTTACCTGAAGCACAACTTGACCGCTTTCTCATGCATGTCAAAGTTGGTTACCCTGATGCCGCTGCTGAAGCAAAAATTTTAAAAATCACACGTGACGAAGCGCATAAAAATTATACAGAACAAAAAATAATGTTCTCTTACAGGAAGATCTGTTTGCAGCCAGAGATCAAATTCTAGATATTCATATGTCGCCTGAACTTGAGCAGTATATTATTCAGCTCATTATTAACACTCGTAATACCACAGCTTTAGATAGTGATCTTGATCGTTGGTTAGATTATGGTGCGAGTCCTCGTGCCACAATATCACTCGATAGGTGTGCACGCGCCTTAGCTTGGCTTGATGGTAGAGACTTTGTTACGCCTGACGACATTCAAACAATCGCTTTTGATATCTTACGTCATCGAATTATTTTAACTTACGAAGCAGAAGCTGAAGGTGTGGATAGCGACATGGTAATAGAGCGCCTTATTCAGGTTACACCTGTGGTTTAACTTATTATGCTTCAACAAGAATATTTTTCAGAAATAAAACCTAATCCATTATAGTGGTAATAAATAACCTATGACAGCTTGGTCAATTCCTTCTCATAAACATGCAGTTAGCAGCCAGGAAGATCTCCCTAAAGACTTTAATTACGGGATTGAGCTTTCTTTAGGTCAGCTTATTGAGATGCGTAACAAACCAATTATTCAATGGTTGGCACCCAATTCAAAAGTTAAAACTAACCGAGTCGGAGGGTTTCGCTCCCGCTTCAAAGGCCGCGGTATGGATTTTGATGAAGTTCGTCTTTACCAAATAGGAGATGACATTCGTAATATTGATTGGCGAGTAACCGCACGTACAGGTGAAGCACATACTAAATTATTTAAAGAAGAGCGAGAACGCCCAGTATTTGTTGTACTTGATCAAATGCCTAATATGTTTTTTGGGACAGCTCAGGTATTTAAATCTCTTATCGCAAGTCAAATCGCAGCGCAGTTAATGTGGAATACTTTAGCTAATGGAGATCGCTTTGGAGCATTATTATTTGGTGAATATACACATATGGAGATGAAACCTTCTAGTAACCGACGAAACTGTATGCGATTACTTAATCGTATCGTTGAAAGCTATCAGCAAATACTTGGACAAACTTTCAATCTGTACAACAATGAAGAAACTTATCAGCCGTTAGATAAAGATAACCAAACAACTATTCAAAACCCTTTCAGTGCTACTTTAAAACGTTTAAAACACTTAGCAAAGCCGGGAACGTTAATCCATATAATCAGTGACTTTAATCAATTTGATGAAACTTGCCAAAGGCACTTAGCTAAACTTTCTCAACATACTGATATCCACTGTATATTGGTCAATGATCCTATTGAAAAAGAACTTCCCCCCTCTGGCGTTTATGGTATAACTGACGGGACTGACATTGGAACTTTAGATACTCAAAGTTACGCTTTGCGTAAAAACTATCAATCCGCTTTCCAGCAAAAAATAGAGTCTGTAAAAGACTTTTCCCTGAGTCATCGCGGTATATTTACTCGCATTGATACTAATTATAAACAAGATTCTATTGGGCATCATAGTACAACTCAATCTCCTGAAAAAGGAGATGTTAGATGAATCAACAAGCTAATCCATTAGATGAATTACGACCGATTCATTTACCCGAGCAAATGGATTTCTGGCAGCTTGCACCTGGCTGGTGGATTGTCATTGCTCTGATTATTGGGTTGATTGTTTACTTAATTTTACGTGCCAATAAAAAACGCCAGTCATTGCATTTAATAAAACCTGCTCACAATGAGATCGAATTAATTGCAGAAAAAGAGCCATCGCCACAAGCATTAGCTGAGTTATCAGGATTATTAAAACGCATTTGTCTTGTTTATTTTCCCGCGAAAGAAGTCGCAAATTTAACCGGACAAAACTGGATTAAGTTTATTCATCAACAAACAAAAACAACTATATTTGACCAAGATTTAGAGGAACAAATAACACTCGGTTTATATAAAGCTAGTTGCGATCTTTCATCGAGCGAATGGCAGCGTTTAATTAATCAAAGTAAATTCGCAGTTGAACAATTAATTAAAAATAAAGTTAAGGAGAAAGCTCAATGATTCAGATGGCTTCTCCTTGGGCATTTTTTCTACTACCTGTTCCTTTACTAATTTGGTATTTACACCGTAATAGGCAACCACAGTTATCCCCCATACGAACCCCACTGTTTGAGCATTGGCAATCCATTCAAGCAGAACATTCCAGCCAAAACAGTAATCGTTTTTTTCAAATATTATTTTTCATCAGCTGGATTTTTTTTACTACCGCTTTTGCTAGACTTCAATGGGTAGATGATCCAATCGAGCTTCCCAATAGCGGTCGAGATCTTCTATTAAGTATTGATATTTCAGGTAGTATGGAAGAAGAAGATTTAAAACTTAACGGTCGACCAGCAAATAGACTTGCGGTTGTAAAATCAATTATTACTGAATTTATTGGGAAACGCGAAGGTGATAGAATTGGTTTAGTATTATTTGGCGAAAATGCATATTTACAAACGCCACTAACTTTCGACTTACAAACAGTGCAATACATGCTAGATGAAAGTGAAATCGGTTTAGCTGGCGCTTCTCGCACAGCTATTGGCGATGGTATCGGACTAGCAGTTAAGCGCCTTCGTGAGCGTCCCGAACAGAATCGAGTACTAATTCTGCTGACAGATGGGCGTAATAATTCAGGTGAACTCGATCCAATTGAAGCAGCTAAATTAGCTAAACATGCCGGAGTTAAAATTTATACCATTGGTGTAGGGGCTGATGAAATGATTCGTCAATCTATGCTTTTTGGTACCACAAAGTTTAACCCCTCAGCCGAGCTTGATGAGAAAACGCTCACTCAGGTGGCTAAATTTACCGGAGGTAATTATTTTAGAGCACGAAGTACGGAAGAACTTGCAAGAATTTACGATATATTAGATGAATTAGAACCTGTTGAAGACAAACCAGAAGTCTATCGTCCAGTTCAAGAACTTTATTTTTGGCCTGCACTCGTAGGTATTATCTTTTTTCTACTACCCTACTTCATTAATATGCTCAATGGTTTGCTCACTCGTCTAAAGCGTACATCACAAAGTAATAACAGCCAACAAAATAAGAGGAAAGTCTAATGCCATTTAACTTACAAGACTTTCATTTTGTTAGGCCAGAATATTTTTGGTTACTTATTCCATTTATAGGTATATTGTTAGCGGCTAAATCATATAGTAAAAACCGCAACGCTTGGCATAAAGTCATTTCACCTCATTTATTAAAATTTCTTTTTATTGGCGAAAAACAAACCAAAACTCGTTCTGGGCATTGGTTAGCATTAATCATCACATTTATTAGTATTTTAGCGATTAGCGGTCCAAGTTTTCGACAAAAAACAGTCCCCGTATTCGAAACTGAAGCAGCACAAGTCATCTTATTAGATTTATCTTTATCAATGGATGCCAATGATATAAAACCTTCTCGTTTAGAAAGAGCAAAGTTCAAATTACTTGATTTATTATCAGAAACTAATGAAGGAACTGTTGGCTTAGTTGTTTATGCTGGTGATGCATTTGTCATCAGTCCTCTGACATCCGACGCCAAAACAGTGACAAATATGGTGCCGACTTTGAGCACAGGTATTATGCCAGTATTGGGTAGTCGTCCAGACTTAGCCATAGCCAAATCAATTAGCTTGCTTGAAAATGCAAAAAGTACATCAGGACAGATCGTTTGGTTAACCGATGGTGTTGAACAAAAATATGTGGACTCTATTGTTGAACAAATCCAACAAACAAAATTTAATCTTTCAATTTTAGCTATTGGTACAAAACAAGGTGCGCCTATTCCTTTACCTAATCAAAATGGTTTTTTAAAAGATTCTTCAGGTTCCATTGTAGTACCCAAATTACAGCTCACCGAATTAAATGAAATTGCTAAAAAAATTGATGCAGGTCTTGTTCAATTAACAGCTAATTCTGATGATATTGAATACTTAAAAGAGCTACACCAGCAACGTCTTAATAACGATGATAATCCACAGGAAAGTGAGCAAGTGATTAGCCGCTGGATTGATGATGGCTACTGGTTAACCTGCATCATTTTATTACTGATGTTATATCAGCTAATTTCTCGGAAGACCCCCTTTAATTTAAATGCAATAGGAGTTATAGCTCTTTTAACCGCAGCAAGTTACACCCCTAATGAAGCTCATGCTTTATCTTGGGATGACTTATGGCTCACCAAAGATCAACAAGCTAAAAAAGCTTTTGAGCAAGGAGAATTCGAGCAAGCAGCCAGCTTATTTCAAAACCAGCAATGGCGAGCTTCTTCACAATATAAACAAGGGGAATATTCTCAAGCTGCTGAAAATTTTAAAACATTAGAAACAGAGAATAGCCAATATAATTATGCTACAAGTTTAGCCAAGTCAGGCGAATTACAAGCAGCTTTAGATGAATACAACTCACTATTAGAAAAAACACCTGATCATGAAGATGCTCAGTATAATAAAAAAATTATTGAAAAGCTCTTAGAGCAACAGAAGCAGCAACAGCAACAAAATCAAGACAATAAAGATTCTGATGAAAACAAAGAGGAAGAACAGCAAGACTCTCAACAAGATTCAGATAGTCAACAAAAAGATAATGAGCAAAACGAAAGCCAACAAGAACAAAAAGAACAGGAACAAGAGCAACAAAAACAAGAACAAGAACAACGAGATGCTGAAAATGCTGAAAATAAAGAGCAGCAAGTTGAGCTCAGCAAAGATGAAAGAGATAAAGCAGAAAAAGATCAAGCTTTAGAACATTGGTTGGAAAAAATTCCGGACGATCCGGGTGGATTATTAAGAAGAAAAATGTACCGCGAATATCAAGAGCGTGGTCGTCAACAAAAAGAAGAGAAACTTTGGTAATGCAGCTAGTTAAATTTGCACTTCAGTCAACGCTATTAATCAGTATTATCCTAGGCGGTCAGCTATTTGCCGCTGTTACAGCGACTATTGATAGAACAGACATATCTGCCGGCGAAACATTTATTCTAGAAATCATTTCTGATGAATCTACTAATGAACAACCAGACTTGTCCTATATACCTAGCGACTTCACAATTGTATCCAATAGCCAGTACTCTCATACACAAATTATTAACCATCAACAATCATCGGTCAAAGGCTGGAAGATCAAATTAAAAACGCTAAAAACGGGTAAATTAACTATACCTCCTATTACCGTAGGTAATAATTCAACTCAAGCAATTCAATTAACGATAAAAGACTCTTCTAATCAGCTTGATTTAAATGGTCAGAAAAAGACAATTTACCTTGAAGCTGAAGTAGACGAAAAAAAACCCTATGTGCAACAACAAATTATTTACAAAGTTAGTCTTTATCGCGCTGTCAATACACACTATGCGCGACTCACCGATCCAACAGCAGATAACAGTATTGTGGAAAAACTTGGAGACGATGTACAATTTGAAAAAATCATCAATAATCGCCGTTATATTGTAACTCAACGTAAGTACGCTGTTTTCCCACAAAAAAGTGGTCAAATAACAATTAGCCCAGTTAATTTCACGGCAGATGTTAATGATTCCAACCGCGGTGGTTATGGCAATTTTTTAAGCTCTACCCGTCCCGTCAGTATTACAACCCAACCAATTAACATTGATGTCCAACCGCAACCAGCTCAGTCTAAATCGCCTTGGATGCCAGCACAAAATGTAATTTTAGCCGACAAGTGGACACCAGATGTTAACGACTTAAAAGTTGGGGAACCTGTTACATGGACAATTTTGCTGAATGTGCAAGGTTTAAGCGAGTCTCAGTTAC
>JAUIHB010000194.1 GCA_030432465.1 Gammaproteobacteria bacterium | reverse complement strand
CATTGGATTATGCAAAAAACTGCGGCTTGGATTGAAAAGGCTGGTTGGAAAGTGATTTATGGTGATACTGATTCAACTTTTGTTTTGTTGGGGGATGATATCGATGACCATGTGTGTCAAAAAATTGGTCAACAACTAGTAGAAATGATTAACCAACAGTGGGATCGCTATTTACAAAGAGACTTTCAACTTGAGAGTTTTTTAGAGATGGAATTTGAAACACATTTTTCTCGTTTTTTGATGCCTACTATTAGAGGATCTGAAAAAGGGAGTAAAAAACGTTATGCTGGAATTGTTAAGCAACATCAAAAGATACCTTCAAAAGCTGTCAATAAAAAAGGTGATTTTAAAAAAATCAAACTTGTTTTTAAAGGTTTAGAAAATGTTAGAACAGATTGGACTTTATTAGCTAAAAACTTTCAGGAAGAGTTATATTTAATTATTTTTTCTGATCGTGACCCTTCGACATTTATTCAAAAAACGGTTCAAGATACATTAGCAGGAGAGAGAGACAAGGAGCTGGTGTATCGTAAACGCTTGCGCAGAGAGTTAACAAGCTACGTTAAAAATATCCCCCCTCATGTGCGTGCAGCAAAGCGCGCAGACAGTATTAATCAAATAAAAAACAAACCATTGAAATATCAATATAAAGGTTGGATTTCTTACTTGATAACCCATGAAGGACCTCAAGCGGTTGAGCATCAGTCATCGCCGATTGATTATCAGCATTATATCGATAAACAGATACAGCCCATTGCTGATGCTATTTTACCATTTATTGGTTTGTCATTTGAACGAATCATTGATAACCAACTTGGCCTATTTGATTAGAGATATTGCCTAATAATATCTTTCTGATTTTTTGATTTAGCTTAGATCTTAAATTGTGTTAATATTTAAAATTCAGTCACTTTTTGTTTCTATAACGGCCTGTCTACATTGTGAATTCAAAAAATATTCTAATTACAGGGTGCTCATCTGGGATAGGTTTGGACGCGGCTATTAATTTGCATAAAAGAGGCTATAAGGTCTTTGCAACGGCACGTAAAGCAAGCGATGTTGAACGTTTAAAAAAGCAGGGGTTAATAAAAGCATTGCAACTTGATTTAGCTGATAATAAGAGCATTGATGCTGCTTTATCTAAAGTGTTAAGTCAGACTGGAGGACGTTTAGAATATTTATTTAATAATGGTGCATATGGTCAACCGGGAGCTATTGAAGATTTGCCTACTGATGCATTACGCCAACAGTTTGAAACCAATGTGTTTGGGTGGCATCATTTAATACGACAGGTTATTCCGGTTATGCGAGAGCAGGGATTTGGGCGTATAGTACAAAATAGTTCAGTGCTTGGTTTTGTCTGTATGCCTTATCGAGGCGCCTATAATGCTTCTAAGTATGCCATAGAGGGATTAACGGATACTTTACGTTTAGAGCTTAAAAAGACTAATATTAAAGTTTCTTTATTAGAACCTGGGCCTATTAACACTAAGTTCAGAATTAATGCCGCCATCCAATTTAAACAAAATATTGACTGGCAGAATAGTGTACATTTTGAGAATTATCAATCTCAACTATCTCGCCTTGAATCTGTTGAAACAAGTACTCAATTTACTTTAGAATCTGAAGCGGTCACTCGTCAGTTAATTCATGCTTTAGAAGCAAAAAAACCAAAATTACGCTATAGAATCACATTTCCTACACGACTATTTGCTTTATTAAAGCGCTGTCTGCCGGCAAGTTGGTTGGATAATATTTTGGCAAAAGCATAAATGTCGCCATTTAATGTTACTCAAGTTTCATACTCTTCATATTGTACGCACTTTTCATATAGTGTCAGCCGGCCCGTTGGAGTTATAAACTTTAATGCCTAAGACCATCTATTCTTCAACGGTAAGCATGGCTTATTTGTTAGTTATTCTTATCTGGTCTACGACACCGCTGGCGATACAGTGGAGTAGTCATACTGTTGGGCCAACAATGTCCGTATTAATGAGAATGTTGATTGCTGCGAGCATTGGTATAGTCGCTATCAAACTATTGAAAATTAATTTTCCTTTCCATTCTTTGGCATGTAAGCTTTATGCTTACTCTGGGTTGGGTATTTTTGCTGGTATGACTTTTGCATATTTGGCGGCGACTTATATTACTTCTGGTATATTATCATTGATCTTTGGCTTGTCACCGATGCTGTCTTGGCTTATCGCACAGCAACAGAAACAAGAGGCAGGATTCAATCTAACAAAATTTTCATCTTTGCTTGTTGCGCTAGCGGGCTTGGCAGTTGTTGTTTCTGACGGCTTGTTATTAGGCCGCGAGGCCTTGCCTGGAATTGGTCTTGCTTTACTCGGTGTCATTTTTTTTAGTCTTAGTAGTGTTTTAGTCAAAAGTGTTCAAATTACTATCAATCCTATTGCCACAACAGTCGGTGCGTTATTATTTAGCTTGCCATGCTTTACCATAGTCTGGTTAGTATTAGACGGTACTTTTAATCCTTCAACTTGGTCCGCCAAGGCACTATGGTCTATTATTTATTTAGGTGTTTGTGGTTCATTAATTGGCTTTATTGCTTACTATTACGTTTTACAAAAATTATCTGCTACCAGCGTTGCTATTATTACTTTAATCACACCGATTATGGCTATTGGTCTGGGAGGCCTACTAAATAACGAAGTTATTAACCTACGTTTGTTGGGCGGAGCTGCTTTAGTACTTTTGGGTTTAATACTATTTTTTCGCGCCAATAAGCAAAGCAAATGAATAAGTAACAGAAAAACACACCCAATTTAAATTCACTTTTTTGTAATATAACTCGAACTTAGTAGGTAACAAGGCTAAAATGCGCGGTCTTTCCACATGACTGGTTAATCAATGACTTTTGCTGAATTAAAGCTTTACCCTGAATTACTTCAATCAATTTCTGATGCAGGCTATACCGAGCCATCACCAATCCAAGAAAGTGTTATACCTGCAATACTGGATGGTAAAGATGTTATGGCTGCCGCTCAAACAGGTACAGGCAAAACTGCCGGTTTTACGCTGCCTGTCTTGCAATTGCTTGCAAAGGGCGAGAGTGCCAAAAGCAATCAAGTGCGCGTTTTGGTGTTAACGCCAACTAGAGAATTGGCTGCACAGGTTGCTGATAACATTGCCAAATATGCCAAATATCTAAAAATATCATCTTATATGGTTTGCGGCGGAGTTAAAATTAATCCGCAGATGTTACGTCTGCGACGTGGTGTTGATATCTTAGTCGCTACACCAGGACGTTTATTAGATTTAATGTCGCAAAATGCGGTTAAATTTCCAGAGTTGTCTTGTCTTGTACTAGATGAAGCTGACCGAATGCTTGATATGGGGTTTTTACCCGATATCAAGCGAATTATGCAAAAGCTTCCGCCTAAGCGACAAACGCTATTATTTTCGGCAACATTTTCCAAAGAAATTACTCAGCTTAGTTTACAATTTTTGAATAACCCTGTTTCTGTTTCTGTAGCACCAGCCAACTCAACCGCTGATACTATTAAACAGTGGGTTCATCCTGTCGACAAGAAACAAAAATCAAAATTGTTAAGCTATCTTATTGGGCATTACCAATGGCAACAGGTTTTGATTTTTGTCAGAACCAAAAGAGGCGCGAATAAACTTGCTTATGATTTAGATAAAAGCGGTATTCAGGCGGCTGCAATACATGGTAATAAAAGTCAGGGAGCCCGAAATCGCGTATTGAAAGAGTTTAAAGATGGCCAATTACAAGCGCTGGTAGCTACCGATATTGCTGCTCGAGGTTTAGATATTCATCAATTACCACATGTAGTTAATTTTGATTTACCCAATGTTGCTGAAGATTATGTACACAGAATAGGGCGTACTGGACGCGCAGGAGCCAAAGGCGAGGCTGTATCTTTGGTAAGTGCAGATGAAGTTGATAATTTATCTGCGGTTGAAAACTTGATTAAAACCAAATTAAAAAGGATTCTGATTGATGATTTTGAGCCTCTGCATACGGTACCTGAAACCCACTTGAAGTCGGTTAAAAAGAAAAAGCCACATAAAAAAAAGCTGGCCAGACAAACGGATAATGAAAAACAGGGTGCATCAAAGAGTGGTACGAAAAAGGCTGTTTTTGGTAAAAAAGGAAAAAGTGGCACCGGCGCAGGAGGTAAAAATGACCGTGGAAAAAATACTAAGAAAGATAGTAACAAACCTTCGACGAGAACAGTTAAAAGTGCTCAGGCAAGAACTTCGTCAACGACACGTTCTGAAAAAGGAGCGGTTCGGCGTAACAAGATAACTTAATTACTGCTATTATTTTTTATAAAATGATAGGTAGTCTACTCGCTTGTGAAACTAAAAAGGTTAAACTCAAGAGACTTACATTAATGTGGAGATGCGTATGCCAAAAATAGTTTTATGCTTTTTGCTGTTATTGTTTAGCGCTTCAGTTAAATCTACCGCCTTAACTGAAGAGAATTTACAGCAATGGATAAAAGCTTTCCCTGCTTTTAATGACTGGATGAATAAGAATAGGCAAAAAGTTGCTGCTGATTTTCAACTAGTAAATAGAAAAGATACTTCTGATGAAAGGTTGAAAGAAAATTTTGTAGAAATATTTAAGCGCAGAGAACTCTATGACGAAGCTAATAAGCTCGTTAAACCATTTGGTTTTGAGCAGCCTGAACAAGTTTATGTGCTTACCAGTAAAATACGGAGAACTCTTTCTGCCATTGAGTACTTACCAGAAGAGGATAAAATTAGAAAAACAGTCAGTAAACTTGAAGAAAAAATACAAGCAATAAAAAAAGATGAATCATTAAGCTGGTTTGAGCGTTATAAAAAGCTGGGAAATTATAGCGATCCTTTAGATAAATATCAGGCTGCTTTGACATTAATTGAAGAAGGAAAACAGGGTAATATTGATATTGTACAACCTTACTTTGATAAAGTTAGCCAATTGTTGAAACATTAGTGAAAATACATTCAGAATTAAGAAGTCGAATAATTTATGCAAGCAAGTGAAAAAAACTTAAATACTTATGACTTGGTGATCATAGGGGCGGGTCCTGCTGGGGAAAGTGCTGCAATGAATGCTGCAAAGCATGGGAAAAAAGTAGCTATTATTGAATCTCGCCAACAGGTTGGTGGTAACTGTACTCATCGCGGTACAATTCCTTCAAAAACTTTGCGTCACTCTGTTCATTCTTTAATGAAGTTTAATCGCAATCCATTGTTTAGAGTCATCAGTGAACCAAAATTGCTAACCTTTACTCAAGTGATGCGTTCAGCAAAAAACGTCATTAATAAACAAGTTGCTATGCGAAGCCGTTTTTATAGCCGTAACGATGTAACCTTAATTCAAGGCGTTGCGAGTTTTTGTGATGCCAATACTGTGGTTGTTAAAAGTGATGATGAAGCTGATATAAAAGTGGTAGCTGAGCAGTTTATTATTGCCACAGGCTCTCGACCTTATCGCCCACCCAATGTTGATTTTAAGCATTCGCGAGTGTTTGATTCAGATAAAATTCTATTATTAAAAAATACACCAAAACGAATTTTAATTTATGGTGCAGGTGTTATAGGTTGTGAGTATGCCTCTATTTTTAATGGGTTGGGTTGCAAGGTTGATTTAGTAAACCC
Source organism: Gammaproteobacteria bacterium (assembly GCA_030432465.1). Classification (GTDB taxonomy): domain Bacteria; phylum Pseudomonadota; class Gammaproteobacteria; order Enterobacterales; family Kangiellaceae; genus Aliikangiella. Next base: position 1,998 of record JAUIHB010000194.1, on the reverse strand, counting down.
CGGCACAAAGCTATTAAGCTATATGGATGATGAAATATCTGATGCACTAAGTTATCACCTTAGAAGTCTTGGGGTGTTGATCCGCCATGGAGAATCTTTTGAAAGTCTGGAAACTGAGGATGACAAAGTCACGTTAAATTTAGCTAGTGGAAAAAGTTTAAAGGCTGATATTTTTTTATGGGCTAATGGTAGAGCGGGTAATACTGAAAAGCTTAATTTACAGGCTGTGGGTCTAAAAGCTAATTCTAGAGGTCAGTTAGATGTCGATGAATTTTATCGTACACCTGTTGATAATATCTATGCGGTGGGTGATGTGATTGGCGCACCTGCATTAGCGAGCGCTTCTTACGATCAGGGGCGTAGTGCATCTTCTTATGTCGTCAATAAAAAATCCCCCTTACAACTCAAAGAAATTCCTATTGGCATTTACACTATTCCAGAAATTAGTAGTGTTGGAAAAACTGAATCGGAATTAACTGCAGCTAAAGTACCGTATGAGGTAGGGAAAGCCTATTTTAAAGACACTGCTAGGGCACAGATAACTGGCGAAGATACCGGGGTTTTAAAATTATTGTTTCATCGCGATACTTTAGAGTTGCTTGGGATACATTGTTTTGGTGATCAGGCGGCGGAAATATTACACATTGGTCAAGCGATTATGGCACAGGAAAATGGTGGAAATACGATCACTTATTTCATTACGCATACCTTTAACTATCCGACAATGGCGGAAGCTTATCGGGTTGCTGCACTTAATGGTTTAAATCGTCTATAACTTTTGATTAATAGTAGAAACAGGTTTTGGTGGTCTTTTTACCATCAAAACTTTGCTATTGGTTTAGCTTATCGCTGTTATTCCTAAATGCTAATTTATTATTCAGCTAAAAATCTGTATAATTCGCGCCGTCTGAACTAGTCTAAAACTTATCTTAGTGCCGATAATGCGCCCGATAGAGTTGTTAGCGCGAGCTATTTAGCACGTTTTCAAGAACGATCAAAATCACTATTAATGAGGACCTATAGAGTGTTACAAGAATATCGTGTTCACGTCCAAGAGAGAGCCAAACAAGGCATTGTCCCTAAACCTTTATCAGCTGAGCAAGTCGCTGATTTGGTGGAGTTACTTAAAAATCCACCAGCCGGAGAAGAAGAATTTCTATATAACCTGTTATCTAACCGAATTCCTGCAGGCGTTGACGAAGCAGCCTATGTTAAAGCTGCTTTTTTAAGTGCTGTTGCCAAAGGCGAAACAACTTCTCCTATTGTCGATAAAGAAAAAGCCGTAAAATTATTGGGGACCATGTTAGGTGGTTATAATATCGCCACTTTAGTTGAGCTGCTAGATAACGAAGAACTTGCTGAACTCGCGGCAGAAGAACTAAAACATACTTTATTAATGTTCGATGCTTTTCATGATGTGGCAGATAAAGCCAAGGCTGGCAACAAAGTAGCTAAAGCTGTAATTGAAAGCTGGGCTGACGCAGAATGGTTTAAATCACGTAAACCTTTAGAAAAGAAAATTACTCTGACGGTATATAAAGTACCTGGCGAAACAAATACCGATGATTTGTCTCCCGCACAAGATGCTTGGTCACGTCCAGATATTCCTTTGCATGCGTTGGCAATGTTGAAAAATCCACGTGAAGGGCTTGAAGGTAATCCTTTAGAAGTTATTGAAACGTTAAAAAAGAAAGGTCATCCGGTTGCTTATGTAGGTGATGTGGTCGGTACTGGGTCTTCAAGAAAGTCTGCTACAAACTCTGTTTTATGGCTAATGGGAGACGATATCCCATATATCCCTAATAAGAGAGCTGGTGGTGTCTGTATTGGTGGGAAAATTGCGCCAATCTTTTTTAATACGATGGAAGATGCTGGAGCCTTACCAATCGAGTTTGATGTGTCTGAACTTGAAATGGGGGATGTTATCGATATTTATCCTTATGAGGGTAAGGTCGAAAAAGCAGGTAAAGTGATTACTGAGTTTAAACTGAAAACAGA
>JAUIHB010000193.1 GCA_030432465.1 Gammaproteobacteria bacterium | reverse complement strand
GGGAGATGGTGGTCACACCGAAGATGAAGTGGCTGATATGGATGCTTTCGCAAAAAATATGCATAAAGCTGCAATATTAATTTATCGATTATCAAAACAATAACATTAATGAAATTAACGACTAATAAAAATAAATCCAACAGATGAGCGATTACTTTTTTACATCCCAACTAGTCACTTTTATTAGTCGTCCTTGTTTAACCTCTTTATTCAAATTGTCTTTTATTGACGATAATAGGCTTTTATCTCTAGGTGTTTTTTCTGTGGACTTAAAGGTAGCCCAGCCATTGCGACCACTTTCTTTAACCAGATATAAAGCATGATCTGCCAGCTCTACAGAGTGCTCCCAGCTTAAGCCTCGAATATTATCACTAAAGAATGGGTAAGCAACAAAACCAATTGAACAAGTAATCGTAATAAAATCATTCTCTCTACACTCAAATTGAGTGTTTTCAATGGCAGCACGAATTCTTTCAATTATTTCAGGCGCCATTTTAGATGGCATTGGTCGAAAGACGATAATAAATTCTTCGCCGCCCCACCTGACAGCATAATCCCCTTCACGAATTTGTCCTTTAATTACTTGGGCAAACTTTTGAATAACATCATCCCCGACTTTATGTCCGTAGGTATCATTAATATTCTTAAAGTGATCAATATCAGCAATCGCAAAAACCATACTATCAACAGGTTGATGTGTCGTTAACTGACGCTCAAAGTGAGCTAAATCTGCTGGTAACTGACTGGCTAAATAACGTCTATTCTTAAGTCCGGTCAATTGGTCAGTCTGGCTGATTTTTTCCAACGCTTGTACAGCCTCTTGTAATTTAAGGTTAGAAATTTCTAAGTCTTCTGTATGTTGTTTAACTTTATTTTCTAATTCAATTTTATTTTGTTTTAATGAACTTGTTCGGTATTGATGCCAAAAATAAACAATAAAAATTGCTGAAACAAGCACTAGACCGTAAAACCAAAAAGTTTCATAAAAGTAGGGAAGAATTCGAATTTCAATTTTGGCTGGTGTTGGATTCCAAACTCCAGCATTGTTGGCACCTTGAACCTGAAATGAGTATTTACTGGGAGCAAGATTAGTGTAGTTAACGCGGCGTTGAAACAGTGCATCAGGCGTTTGCCATTCATCTTGATAACCTAATAACCGATATTTAAATAAAACACTTTTCGAATCTCGAAAGCTCAGAGCGGTAAAGTCAAAAACAATATCTCTCTCATTAGCTTTCAGTGTTAAAGCTTCCCCATTTTTCACATTAATCCATTTTTCTTCTACTTTGATCTTCTCAATTCTGACATTAGGCACAACCTGATTAAGCTTAATGTCACTTAACCGCATACGCACAACCCCATCTCGCGAAGGATACCAAAGCTCTCCATCGGCAAAAAAACCTTTAGCCAACCCTGCACCATTACAGCAGAATGCTTTTTGGCTACCAATTAGACCGCCGCTTTCACTGAGTAGCATGTAGGCATTTAAATCAGAAATATTTCCTTTAACGTATTCAATCAAGCTTTTTTCTGCAACTCGATAAACACCACGATAGCCACTTGCCCAGATATGTCCTTCTTCGTCACTCAATAAAGTAAAGGTTTCATTTACGGGCAAACCATCTCGCTCGGTTAATTGAGTCCAACGATTTTGTTCAAAAATAAAGAGTCCATTGGCTATGGTTGAAATTAAAATTCCTCCATCAGAGAGTTCCAAAATACTCGAAACATCGAGAGTATCGTTAAGACCATTGTTGGTACCAACAGGAACTAATTGTTGATCAACTAACTCAAACAAGCCCTGTTGACTACCGACATAAATTTTTCCTGTACTAAACTCTTTAATGGGACGCACAAAAACATTGGCACCTTCCGTCGTTTTAATTGCAGTTAATGTGTTTTCAGTATAATGATAAAGTCCCTTTGATGTTCCCAAAAGAATTCTATTTTTATTGTCCCGCATGATTGCGTTGACTTGCATGACCGACAAAGCTTTATCATGTGGCGATAAAACGATTTGATTATTTTTATAAAATACCATTCCTGCTCGAGACCCCACCCATAAGGTGTCTCCTTCTTGAAATAGTGTATAAACCACAGGATGCGGTAAATCTTTTGCCTCAACTAACTGCTCAAACTGGCCGTTTCTTAATATTGATAAACCGCGATTAGTTCCGGTCCATACCGCATTTTCATCAACGGCAGGCAAGACAGACCAAACCAAGGGCTCATTCAAACCGTGTCCTTCACTAAACCGATATATTCGACCATTCCAGACACGTGCCAGCCCATCTCGATGACTGCCTAGCCAAAGGTTTTTTTCACGATCTTCAAATATTGTTTGAATGTGTTGAAACTGATGCACATTGTCATTCGGAACATATTCTACTAACTGATTATCGCGTAGGCGAAACAAACCGTTTATAGCACCAACCCAAACATTGTTATCTGAGTCAATAGCCATTGCATCAATAGGATGCTGTTCAAGCAATGTATTCTGCGCAATCGCCTTCACTTCATGAGTACTTTTACTGATTAAAAGCAACCCTTCATTAGTACCTGCTAATAAACTTTCTTTTTGTATCACAAAATCTTTAAATTGCGCTTTGCTATAGCTATCAGGTAAATCCAGCTTTGTCAGTGTTTTATTTTGATAAACAAATAGCTCGCCAACACCACCAAAATATATCACGTTATTGTGAGAAATAATGCCGTAAATAGGCTGACTCAACGCTGTAAAAAAGATTAGTTTGTCACCATCAACACGGAAAACACCTTGTACAGTTGCCACCCAGATAGTTCCATCGGAAGCTTCGGTAACCCGATGCACATCCAGCACCATAGGTTTAGATTCACCTTCAGGAATATAATGGATTTGTTTAAACTCTCCTTCAAAGTATCTCACTAAACCTTTATAGTTCATTATCCACACTCGGCCTTGTGAATCAGTTTTAAGGCCATGCGTAAAATTACCACTCAACTCTGGCGTATCCTCCTGACTGAAAGACTCAAAACTCACACCATCAAAGCGTGCAATACCAGCTTGAGTCCCCACCCAGATATAATTATCTGCATCTTGAGTGATAGCCAGTACGGTAATTTGTGGTAATCCCTGCTCTAGAGACCATGCATCCAAAACATATTGTTCGAAAGGTTTGTTAGGTTGTAAGGCTTTGATATTAAGGGCTAAGAGTAGCCCTATCAAAATTAGACATCGGAGTATTAATTGCATTTATTATAATTAAAGAATGACATATCTTAAAAGTGTAGATGGTGTTAAGCATTAACTCAACTTAGTACCCAAGGATACTTAATCCAAGTATTATTCTACTCGATTCAATTTGTTACCTGCTTGAAATGCTTGAATATTTTGTGTGACACCAGCAAATAAACGCTCTTGTGCTTGTAAGCTCCCCCAAGCAATATGCGGCGATAGACTTAAGTTAGGGATATCTGCTTGTAATAAAGTATGAGAAGCTTGTGGAGGCTCTTGTTCTAAAACATCGACAATCGCATGGCCAATGTGCCCTATCTTTAAAGCATGAGCTAAATCCTGAGAATTCACCACGGGACCACGAGCTGTATTAATAAAAATACAACCCTTTTTCATCCTGTTAAAGCACTCAATATTAAATAAGTTTTCAGTTTCCTCGTTTAATGGGCAATGCACTGAAATAACATCTGATTCGGTTAACATAGTTTCAAATGTAACTCGATTATTTCTTAGCTTAGAGACATTGGGCCTTTCACTCACTAATACCCGCATTCCAAAAACCCGGCCGATATTCGCAACCGCTTTGCCTAAATTTCCGTACCCAAAAATCCCTAATGTCTTGCTGTCCAATTCATTAATCGGCGCATCAAACTGGCAAAAAGTAGCACTTTCATTCCAAGGTTTTATTTGATTATTACTTAAATAACTAGTAACCCCATTAGTGACATTTAATAAATAAGCAAAAACATGCTGTGCAACCGACATTGTAGAGTAACCAGTGACATTAGTCACCGCAACTCCGGCTTGCCGCGCAGCGTTAAGATCAACGTTGTTTGTTCCTGTTGCAGTAATGCAAATTAACTTTAATTCTGGTAGCTGAGTAATAATATCTGCATCGAATATAACTTTATTGGTTATTGCAATTTCACTACTTTGCATTCGTTCTACAACTTGTGATGAACGGCTGGTAGGAAAACAAGTTAAATCCACTAAAGATTCGAGCATTGAAAAATCAAGACTGTTATCAACAGTAGCGCGATCAAGAAATACAGCTTTCATCTTTTTCATCATAGACACTTTATTAATTAAGTTACTCATTTCATTTAAATTCTAATTTGCATCTGGTAGCTGTTAGTAGACCACCAAACGTTTAGGTGCGAGCATAAAGTCTTTATCAACTTCAGCAAGACCTAAAAAAGTATCATCTTCATCATATACTCGGATATAGTCATTTTCATCTAAACCAGAATAAGATACAGGATTACCATGGCAAAAATAGTGTGCACTGTCTAAATCGATAACAACTTTTTCCAAGTGAGAAACAGGACTATCCATAGGTAATAAATAATCATCAAGGCTTTTGTCTTGCTCTCGTTCATTTTCTAGCTGCTCTATAGTCACCATCAGTTCAACAGGATAATCAGCAACAAATGTTCTATGCAACATCGTTACATGTGCACCACAACCTAAGATTTGACCAAGATCATCAATAATTGTGCGAATATAAGTGCCTTTGCTACACTCAATTTCTAACTCAACTTCATCATTGTCAAATCGAATGAGATCAATTGAATATACCGTTATATCACGCGCTTCACGCTCGATGACAATGCCTTGTCTGGCATATTTATATAAAGGCTGACCTTGATGTTTTAATGCGGAGTACATTGAGGGTACTTGTTTGATATTTCCGCGAAACTCATCTAACGCACCAAGTAGTTGCTTTTTAGTCACATTAATGGGGCGGGTTTCTACAACTTCTCCTGTTGAGTCACTGGTATCAGTTCTTTCGCCAAGTTTACCGATAACCCGATAACCTTTGTCAGACTCCAATAAAAATTGTGAAAACTTAGTTGCCTCTCCCAAACAAATTGGCAACATCCCAGTGGCCAATGGATCTAATGCGCCTGTATGCCCAGCTTTAGCAGCAAAAAATAAATGTTTCACCTTCTGTAATGCTTTATTAGAACTAATATCCTGTGGCTTGTTCAGCAATAATACACCGTTAATATTGCGGCCTTTTTTACGTCGAGCCATAACTTATTTTATACCTATACTCATTAACTAAATATCCCATTAACAGGTGTATTTACTTTTTACCTGCGAGTTTACTGCGGCTCAAAAAAGCGGAGAATAACGTTGTAACGTAGAACTAATTTACTCATCACTTTTATCCGTATTATCACCTGTATTTGATGCAGATTTGTCGGAGTTAGCCTCCATCTCTTCACTAATATCCTTATCACGAGCCTGCTTGATCAATGCTGATAACTCACTACCGCGAGCTATTGAATAATCAAAATCAAATTTAATTTGCGGGACAATACGCATTTTCATCCGTTTACCTAACTGACTACGCACAAATCCTGCCGCTTGATTCAATATTTCAATAGCTTGCTGAATTGACTTTTTATCTTCATCAATTCCTAAAAAAGTCACAAAAACTGTTGCATAATAAAGATCTCGTGAAATATCCACACTGGAAACCGTCACCATTCCCAAACGAGGGTCTTTTAATTCTAATTGAATTACTTGTGCAACTTCTCGTTGTAATTGTTCCGAAACTCGATCAGTTCGTTTAAATTCTCTAGCCATAATTTGCGACCACTTAAATGTTTCTGCTTAAACGGCAAAGACAGGCAAAAGCCTGTCTTTGGTATGTTTTATCGACTCAGACAAATACCTGAATAACGATAATTTAATATTGCTAACTGAATATTAAAGTGTACGAGCAACCTCAATAATTTCGAAAACTTCAATTTGGTCACCAACTTTAACATCATTGTAATTTTTAACACCTATACCACATTCCATACCGTTACGTACTTCACTTGCGTCATCTTTAAATCGACGTAGTGACTCAAGTTCACCTTCATAAATAACCACATTGTCGCGTAAAACACGAATTGGATTATGACGCTTCACGGTACCTTCAGTAACCATACAACCTGCAATTGCACCAAGTTTAGGAGACTTAAAGACATCTCGAACTTCTGCTAATCCAATAATTTGCTGTTTCTTCTCAGGAGAAAGCATACCAGACATTGCGGCTTTAACTTCATCGATTAAGTCATAAATAACGCTGTAATAACGTAAATCGACACCTTCTCTTTCTACCGCTTTTCTAGCGCTACTATCAGCACGCACGTTAAAACCGATAACAATAGCATTTGACGCGGATGCTAAAGAAATATCCGTTTCAGTTATAGCTCCAACAGCAGCCGTCAGAACATTCACTTGTACTTCTTCTGTGGCTAAATCTAATAAGGAGTTCTGAATTGCTTCAGCTGAACCTTGTACATCAGATTTCACAACAACGTTAATTGCAAGAGTTTCATCAGAGCCCATGTTGGCAAACATGTTTTCAAGTTTAGCTTTTTGCTGCTTAGCCATCTGAATATCTTTATATTTGCCTTGACGGAAATTAGCCACTTCACGAGCTTTACGCTCATCTGCCACAACAGAAATCTCATCTCCCGCCTCAGGTACTCCAGAAAGACCTAAAACTTCAACTGGAATAGATGGTCCTGCTTTCTTCACGGATTTGCCATTTTCATCATTTAGCGCTCTCACTCTTCCATAATGGAAACCCGCTAACAAGATATCTCCAACTTTTAGTTCACCCGACTGTATTAACACTGAAGCCACGGTACCACGGCCTTTATCAAGCCTTGCTTCAATAACAATACCTTTTGCAGGGCCAGAATCTACGGCCTTCAGCTCTTGTAACTCAGCGACTATTGAAATATTTTCCAAAAGCTCTGGTACACCAGAACCAGTTTTTGCAGAAACATGCATAAATGGAACTTCGCCCCCCCAATCTTCAGGAATGACATCGTGCTGAGACAATTCGTTTTTCACACGGTCAGGATCAGCATCTTCTTTATCCATTTTATTAACCGCAACAATCAACTGTACATTCGCAGCTTTAGCATGTTTGATTGCCTCAACAGTTTGTGGCATTACCCCATCATCAGCTGCAACGACAAGGACAACGATATCTGTTGCATTGGCACCACGAGCACGCATTGCAGTAAACGCCGCATGTCCTGGTGTATCAAGGAAAGTAATCATGCCGCGGTCAGTATCCACATGATAAGCACCGATATGCTGCGTTATTCCACCCGCTTCACCACCGGCAACTGCTGAATGACGAATATAGTCAAGTAGTGATGTTTTACCATGATCAACATGTCCCATGATAGTCACAACAGGAGCTCTTGGAGCCTCATTGCCTTCATTAGAACTTGACTCAAGTAGTTCAATTTCAGCAGCATTATCTGCTAGCAGCACAACCTCATAACCCATTTCTTCGGCAATTAGTTGTGCAGTTTCCTGATCAATTGTTTGGTTGATCGTGGCCATGGTACCCATGCCCATCATTGCTTTGATAACTTCAGCGCCTTTGACTGACATACGCTGTGCAAGCTCACCAACAGAAATTGCTTCAGGAATAATAACCGGT